>CAKMQM010000104.1:0-13248 GCA_927911615.1 uncultured Xylanimonas sp. | reverse complement strand
CTCAGGCGTGTGCTTCGAGAACTTCCTCATGGTCATCCATTCTGCCCGGCCACAAGCAGCCAGGACTACTCAGAACAACCCTCTCAAAACAAACGGTCCGAAAAACCCAGACCCCTCCAGTTCTACCCCTCTGCGGGGGGGCTCGCAGCTCCGCTTCGTTGACGAAAGTTTGGCCTGGGAACCAGGTATGGAACTTGGCTTTGGCTACTGGATTAACGGCGAGTGGGACTCCACCTCTTGGCCTAGTTGTTTCGCTGTTGAGGATGATGATCGGATCACTGAAGAAGATCTCGTTTATCCGTTCAACTCAAAACCAGAACATCTTGGACTGTGGAGCATCGTCGAGGAGTTTGAGGATCTGCTGCCACCCGAGCAGCTAGCAAAGGTACTTCGTCAAGATCATTACTGGTATGAATACCGAAACATGGGCGGCCCTGCTGTTGCATCGACAGGGTACGGGCTGGTTGCAGCAGCTCTTGCCGAAGCAACCAACGGAGTCATCGCCTCATTCGACAGCGCATTCGACATTGAACACAATGGCGAATCAGCTCAAAAATTCCTCACGTGGTGGGGCGAGAAGCAAATGACTTTCTACGGAACTGAATCATTTAAGAAGTCGCGTATCGTTTAGATCCCGGCTGGGATGATGTCGTCGATGAACCAGATGCGTGCGAACTTGGCTCTGCTGGTCTCCAGCCGCCAACAGTCGTTGAAGTGGAGCAACTCTCCGAACACCATCAGGCCACCTCCACCCGGCTCAGGTGAAGGTGGGCCTGGGCGATGTAGTTGAGCCTGTAAAGTGTTTTATGTATGGTATACGGTGCAAATGGTTATGAATGTCTACATGCTGCGAATGGAGATGTTATGGCTGATCAGGTCTGTGTGTGGATGGGAGCTGAGTGCTAACAAAGTGCAAGCTGATAAGGCTGTGTGTGAGAAAGGTGTGATGAGGAGTGAGTATTGATCTATGGGGTCAGTTTGTTGATTATATTTCATCTCCGAGTGTAGGCGGATTCGTATCACTACTTGTACCTGTGACGCTTGGCACATTGGGTATTATAGAAAAGTGTCTAACAATCTTACGCAGCTCAAATTCAAGTGGATTGTTTGGAATGGGACGAAGAATTCGTGCGCACAAGTACTTGGGTCTTATTGAAAATGTCGACGGTTTAGATGATGGCAGCTGCAAATCAGTGAACTCGCTGAAAATTGCGTTATTTGATGATATAAAAGTCGACATTATTTATACTTACTTAGATGAAAGGTATAAACGATGGATCAGTAGATTCACATCGGAGTTGCTTCTCGTTTCTTTCACATGGTTTGTTGTGGTGCGTTCTCTAGACTTTGCTGTAAATTTGCTAGAGCCGAGTAAACTTGAAGCAAACGATCTGTTTGATGTGAAAACGCTATTCGCTGTAACGGTCATAATCTGTGTGATTGTGCTAATGTTGATTATTATTTTCTATATCGTGATAGAACTTCCACGCCGGTTTGCGCGATGGCTTAGGGCATTGATATTGCTATCGCGGAAGAAGATGCATGAGTTGAGTTTAATTGCGATTCTCTCGAACTTGAATCCTGGGCAGCCTTATCTCTTTATTGATGCTACAGTGCACCCTGGTATTCCATCATCGCCTGTTATTGGAAATAGCAGTGATGTTTCCATTTTAGCTTGCATTCGAGAGCAGCAACGTGAAAATTTTTGGAGGTCTGAGTTGCTGGAAAGCTTTAGGAAAGATTCAGATGAGAGGATCGCAGATCTGGTGACGAGCTTCCTGTGGGAGAAAGATCTCTATGGCAAAGACCCAGTGTATTTCGTATACTCCAGGTATGGTTTGTCGGCTATTCAGGTGACGAGTGCTCTCCAGGATCGCGGTTTAATGGCGCATTATATCGGGAAGACCGATGGGCGGTCCAAGGAGCTTGGTCGTGCAATTAAAGAGGTTGAGTTGTTGCGGAGATGTGGGCTGAAGTAGAGATCGAATATCTACTTGTGTGGGGCTAGCTAGTCATAGTATGTTGGCTTGTTAGTTTTGAAAGCGTATTAGTTTCGGACGATATCTCCCCTTTTTGCTCATAGTTAAGACGATGCTGCTCGCGCAGTCTGGTCATTCTGCCTCTGTGTAGAATAGCGAGATTTGACTGTTCCATATGCATAGTCAATGACGATCTCGAGTTTATGGAATTGTTCGCTCAGCTCCTTGCAGAGTGATGCTGAATCGATATATGAAGGATCGATATCTGTTTGTATGCCGTATCTAAACTCGGTGCTTTTGCTATCTGCTTGATGGAGATTGTTCAATACTGATTCAATTGCCCTAGGAAACTCTTCTTCGAGCCCGAGTGTATTGAAGTTATTTCTGAATTCGTTAAGGAGTCTCATCAAATTATGTCCACGTTGTTCGATATACTCTAGCGGCTCCTTATTTTCGTAGATTGCCTTCGGATCCGCTGCGCAGAATTCAATCTGAACGTTCTTGAGAATGAGAATGCCATCTTTAAGTAATAACTCGAATGCGTGGCGCATGAGAAATAGATATGGGCGAAGTAAGATGTCTGATTTTGCTTGCCCGTCAAATTGATCAGCGACGACTAGTGCAGATTCGTAATATGCATATGATAACTCTCCCAAGGAGTATATGCGATTGTGCATGACTAGGGTTGAGGGGCTTGTATTTGGATGGCGGTCGAACAGGGCAATAGAATTCGTTTTTGATGCTGTCATCGCTCTGCTCCTTCCGGAATCTCCAGGGGCGGCAGCGTCGCCAGGAGTTCCTGGGTGCGCATTGAGACTGTCACCAGGCGCTTGATCAGGTCCACGACCGCGTCGGGGCGGCCCTGCTCGCGCAGGAAATCGTTCGGGTCGTTGACGATGCCCGACGCCTTGTCCGTCTTCACGTGGTAGCGGTCGATAATCCACTCGAGCGGGCTGCGGCCCGAAATCGAATAGCCCTGCGCCTCAGCCGGAATGCCCGTCAGCGTCACGTAGTCGTTGTACTCCAAGCGCGTGAAGTCCTTATCGCGGCGCCCCAGCTTCGGGAAACGCATCTTGCGCTCGCCGATCCGGTAGCGCTCCCACGGGTCCGCGGGCGCGTGCAAGCTTGCCTCCTCCTGCACTGACGGATACGGCTCCACCTGCTCGTAGTTCACGTGCAGATCCGCCAGCTCGCGGCCCACGCTCGCATACGTGTGGAAACCCGCCGCACGAGGAATATGCGGCAGCATCTTCTTCAAATCATCCTCGTAGCGCTCCCGATACTCCGGGTGATGCAGCAGCGCATACACGTAGAAGAAAATGTCCTCCTTCGTGATCCCCGCATCCCCGTAGTGCTCCCGGTACGAGGCCAGCGTCGCGTCCGTGACGTTATCGACGCGGCGATACCCGTCCAGGATCACCGGGATCTGGTCGCCGATCGGCCGAGAGAAATCCAGGGACGAGGCCGTGGCCTCCCCATCCGAGGTGGTATCCGAGGCGGTCGCCAGGCCGGCGAACAGGTCGGGCTCACCACCGGAGGTGGGGGAGAGGGGCTCCCAGGTGTAGAGGGGGAAGGTTTGCGAGTCCCCGACGAGATGCAGATCGGGAAGTGCATCTGTCATGAGTGGACCTATTTTGGTGGGTTCGCCTTGTGACGCAACAAAGGATAGGTTCGGATGGGTGTGGGTTGGGAAAATCTGTGGGAGCTGGTAGGTGCGCTCATTCATCGCCGCAGAAAAATATGCGGATTGCGTGCAGAATGGACGGTATATTCCTGTCCGAATGCTCAACGGATCGAACTCATGGACAATTGAGCGATCAAGATCCTTGGGCAAGTCCCCACCCCACGCAATGCGAGTAGAATCATTTGTTTTTGTTGCACTTGTAGTGCCTGCATCTACTTCTGCATTGTAGTTTTTGATCATTCGCTGCATGTTTGATGCCACTGATGCGTGCGAGAAATTGTAGCACCAGGGATCGCGGTGTGTTGCGAGACCTAGAGAGAATTGTTGGAATATCGCAGAAGTATGCTCTTTGCCCTTAAGGGTCTTGCTTCCAATTTCCTGGAACGTAGTAAAGCGCTCGTCGCGTGCACTGATCCAGTCGCCGTGCTTGTTCGGCGTGATGGGGTGGAACGCATCTGCCCCGCTGATCCCTAAAATAGACCTGAAGGCGTTGATCTGATTGAGTTTCTCCTGTCGCGTCGCGTAGTCTTCCGCCTCCGCGTAGAAGATCTCGGCGGTGCCGGAGTGGGTGGGGTCCTTCACCAGGACGGTGATGGCTACACCCGTGCGAGAACCAGACTCGAACACGTTTCCGCCTTCGCGTCGACGGCGCTCACCGGACGTTCGTGCGTTCCCCTTCAGATCGTAGATGAAGATCTGTGAGAACTCCTCCTGCAGCGACAGACGCACACCATCCGTGGAGTTACCATCACGAAGGAGCTGTTGGAGACGAAGGCGATGACGCCGCGTTCGCCGATGCGGTCCGACGCCCAGCGGAGGGCGCGGAAGTAGGAGTCGTAGAGCTTGGTCTTTGATGTCCCGGAGGACTGTGCAGCGTAGGTGGCAGCGATCCGCTCGTCCAGGCGCGGGTACGCCAGGTTCTGGTTGTTGTCGTTCGCGCTGTTCTGGCCTGCCGAGTACGGCGGGTTCATGACGATGACCGTGATTGCCGAATCCTTCTCCGCCTTCGCGCGCTTGTTGTTGGCGGCCAGGCCCTCGAAGTCCTCGGTGATCGTGCCGTCGCCCTCGTGCAGCTGGAAAGTGTCCGTCAGGGTCATGCCCGGGAACTCGACGTAGCCCTCGTCCACGCCCTGCTCGGTGCGCACCTGGTGGTAGACCTGCTCGATGTTGATCGACGCGATGTAGTAGGAGAGCAACACGAACTCGTTCGCGAAGATCTCGCTGGTGTACTTGTGTTCCAGGGCCTCGGGCGGGATGACCCCCAGCTGCAGCAGGCACGCCACGAAGGTGCCCGTCCCCGCGAAGGGCTCGATGATCGACACCCCGCGATCCCCCAGGCTCTGGCCAAACGCCGTCCGCATCGCGTCGTCCGCGCTGCGGATAATGAAGTCGACGACCTCGACGGGCGTGAAGACGATGCCCAGGCGCTCGCTCATGCGCGGGAAGGCTTGGGAGAAGAAGCGATCGTAGAGCGTGCGCATGATCTCCTGCTTGCCCGCCAGGGTGTGCACCGCCTCGATGCGCTCGACCATCGCCCGATAGAAGGAATCCAGCTCGCGGCGTTCGTTCTCGAACATCGAGTGCGACGCCAGCATCTCCACAATCGTGTTCATCGCGCGGCTCACCGGGTTCTGCTTTGAGAACGAATGATCCGGGAACATCGCATCGAACAGCGGTGCGGTGAGAATGTGCTGGGCCAGCATCTCCACCGCTGACTCGTTGTCGACGGCCGGGTTCAGGGTAGCGCGCAGCGCGTTCACGAACTCCTGGAACGCGTCCTGACGCTCCGGATCCTCCAGCAGGCGATCGATGAGGTGAATGTAGCGATCTGCGACCGTCGCAATGTCCTTGGACCAATCCTCCCAGTACAGAGACGAGCCCACCTTCTTCACGATCCGACCGAACACTGACTCCTTCCAATCCGAGGGCAGCAGTGTCAGCTGACCCTGGATGCCCTGGGTCACGCTGTCCGTGCCGGAACTCGACGACCCGGCCCCGGCCTCGTCCCCATCGGGCGCACTGCCGATGAGTGGATCGTCCTGCTTCTTCGCCTTCTCGAGGGAGACCTGCTCGACGATGATGTTCTCCGGGCCCTGGCCGTTGAGCTCCATCGAGTTGATCGCCGCGTCCAGGCGCTCGTCGTGCGCGCGCAGGGCCTTGAGGACCTGCCACACGACCTGGAAGCGCTTGTTGTCGTCCAGCGCGCGCTCCGGCACCATGCCCACCGGCACGGCCACGGGCAGGATGATATAGCCGAAATCCTTGCCCTCCGCGCGCGCATCACGCGGCCCACCGCCTGGATGACGTCCACCTGCGACTTGCGCGGCGACAGGAAGAGCACCGCGTCCAGCGTGGGCACGTCCACGCCCTCGCTCAGGCAGCGCGCGTTCGTCAGGATGCGGCACACCGGGACCTCGTCCGTGCCCGCGCCCTCGGTCAGCCAATCCATCTCGCGCGCACGCACCGCCGCGTTCATCGTGCCGTCCACGTGGCGGCACTCGACCTGCAGGTTATCCGACGCGTCGTCGTTGCTGAGGTCGCTCAGGCCAAAGGGGCCGTTCACCAGGTCTGGGAACTGTGTCGCGACTGCCTTCGAGGCCTTGATGTCCTTGCAGAAGGCCACGGCGCGGCGCATCGGCGCGCGATCCTCGCCGTAGTCCACGTCCGATCCGCGATTCTTGCGCTTTGCTAGCGCGTTCCAGCAGCCCGTTAGCTTCGCGGCCGTGTCCAGGTTCAGCTCGCCGCCCATCTCGGCGATCGCCTGATAGTGCTGCGACACCTCCTCCTCACTGACCGTCAGGATGATAACCTTGTAGTCCGTCAGCAGGTTCTCCTTCACCGCCTGGCCGAAGCCCAGGCGGAAGAACACCGGACCGTAGGTCTCCTGGTCGTCCATCGAGGTCAGGATCGCGTCCTTCTCCGACGCCCGATTCTTCGCGTTCTCCGCGAAAATACGCGGTGTCGCCGTCATGTACAGGGTCTTGGAACGGCGGATGAACTCGTTGCTGTGGATCTTCGTGAACGCGCTCTCGTCCTCGCCCGTCAGCGTCGCGCCCGTCGTGCGGTGGGCCTCGTCGCAGATGATCAGGTCGAAATCGCGCCACTCATCGCCCGCGATCTCCTGTGCGCGGTGAATGACCTCGATCGACTGATACGTCGCGAAGACGACCTGCAGGCCCTCCGTCGCGTTATTCGCGTTCAGAGAGTCCGCGAGGCGCTGGCCGTCCGTCGTCGCCGGAATCGGCAGGTCCACCGCCGACTCCTCGGCCGTGTCGTTACGCGCCGATGACGACACCTTCGTATCCGAACACACCGCCCACGCCGTGAACGCGCCGTCGGCCTCGGCCGCCCAATCGTCCAGCGTCTGCTTGAGAAGCGCGAGCGAGGGGACCGCGAACAGGATCCGGGCGGTGCCGCCCTCCTTCTCCACGAACTCGCGCGCGATCGTCAGGGCCGTGAACGTCTTGCCCGTGCCGCACGCCATGACCATCGTGCCGCGGTCGTGCTCTTCGAAGCCCGCCATCACCGCGCTGCGCGCACGCACCTGATGGTCGCGCGGAACCTTGCGCTCGCGGGTCTTCGGTGCCTGCGTCGACCCCAGCGAATACGTGCGCCAATCAATGTCCGAATCGCGCAGATCCGCCAGTGTGATGCGAGAAACCGGGATCTGCTGGCCTTCGATCGCGTCCTGCGCGTTCTTCCCCCATGGTGCGCCCGATGTGTCCACGACTATGCGGCGGCCGAACGGCTCCTTGCCCGACGCCGACAGGAACGAGTCAATGTCCGCCTTCTGAATGCGGTGACCCAGCGCGTAGAACTTGCACTGAATGGCCACCGGACCCTCACCGTCGTGGACCGGGATCGCCACCAGGTCGATGCCCGTGTCGCCCGTGCGGCGCTCCGGCCACTCGCTCCACAGGTAGATCTCCTTGAACTGGTGCGCGAAACGCGCATCGTGGAGCAGGAACTGACGCGTCAGCTCCTCAAAGAGCGTGCCCTTCTCGCGCTCGCTCTTCGCGCGCGCACGGTACTCATCTAGGAGGGCATCGAGCGCGGACTTGGATGAGGCGTTCGACGAGGCGTTTGTCGAGGTGGGGGCGGTGTCCTCCGATAAACGTCCCCGGCCGTGGTGGGCATCGGTGGAATCCGCTTCCATACCGGGCAGAGCCATGAAGTCGTCGTCGCGCGCAGCAGTCATGCGACCAAGAATAGCGGGTAATCTACGACACACAAGCTAGGTGGCGTGGTGGGTGGGGGTACAAGGGGATTGCTGTTCGTGAAGCCGTGGTGATGAGTCTGTCGCGTTGGCTGAAACTTCATGCTGCCCAGGGTGGACGCAGATGAGCATGCCCCTCCTTAACGTGTCGCTTGTCGGCTAGGGCTGTTCGGGTTGAGTTGTCGATGTTGGTAACTCTCCTCAAATTTCAAAATCCTGAATCCTGTCCGCGCCGATTGAAGACACAACATGATGACAACAAGTCGGAGGTGGCTACCAAGATGAATGCGAGAACGATCGATTATCCCTGCGCTATTGCGGATTTTACTGATGAGGGAGTTGCAGCTGCGCTGCAGTGGGCGCGCCAGCATGTGGGAGTAGGGCAAATGCTCACGGTGTGGGTCATGCAGAGGGGAATCCTCAACGACAATAGGTTTCTGCGGGATCTGCTGAAAGATGAGGCTATCGCGGTAGGGAAAGATGTGTACCGCGTGAACGGCCCTGTTCTTGCGATGTATCCCGATGCTGAGAATCTGGCGTATCCAGCTGGAGCAATGGGGTTGACGGCACTCGCGGTCGTCCAGTGGTCGAGTCCTTTAGAGACTTGGGCCCGGGAAGTAAACGCTGAAGTCGTTCACACGTTTGAGCCGGTTGTGGATCGTAGCTCTCTCCCTGGGCTTGAGCCTGAAGCTGAGCTCACCCCGGCAATTGTTGAGGCCCTCGAGCGAATAACTCAGATGGTCAACCATAACAATACGATCGCTGCTGGCCGTGACAAGAGAGATGTGGTTCGACCTCTGCTTCGTCTACATGACGCGGGGATCATTCTTCCTCCGAAGAAGATGGCTGAGTGGGCGGTTGCTCATGGATGGCGCCGAGGCAATCCCAAGGAGCTGATTGATTTGGCAAAGAAGATTAACAATGGCGTTCGTCCGCGTTGTATGCGGTACTAAACGTTTCTCGGGTAGGGGGGAGCGTCTTATCTGGCGTTGTAGCCGGTTAGGCGCTTCCCCTACACCGCTCAGATGTGCACATATGACGCGATTCGCTGAACGGTTGTGCAAAGGGATTGTTGTGTGAGCGCTGGACCGCACTCACTGGATTCAGTCCATCTCAATTCGGTTAGGACTATGACGCCATACGTCTGACAAATCAGCCCAAAACCACCGCAACCACACCCCAAAAACCCGCCGCGTCCTCGTCCCACACGGACCCGGAAAGTGAACGCCACCACCCGCGTGGCCTAGGATTGGGGGCACGCCGACGCGCCCCCAAGGACGGGAGCACCCGGCACGCAGCAGCACCGCGCACGCGGCACCGCAGGGCATTTCCAGCAACGAAGACGGACACGCCAAGCACCACCGCACCCCCGCAGAGCCGCCGCACAACCACAACCTCAACACCGACGTTGATCCACACAGAGGAGACTCCTATGAAGCCCCGCCTCGCAGCTACAGCCCTCGTCGCCGCATCCGCATGCGCCCTCGCCCTCGGCGCCTGCACACCCGGCGACACAGCCCAATCCTCGTCCAGCCCTGCCGCGAAGGGCGGCGGAGACGGCAACTACACGATCGCCGTCGTCCCCAAGGACGCGACCAACCCCTGGTTCGTCCGCATGGAAACCGGCGTCAAGAAGTACGCCGAAGACACCGGCATGAACGCCTTCCAGAAGGGCCCCGCTGAAACCGACGCCACCATGCAGGCCCAGGTCATCCAAGACCTCATCGCCCAAGGCGTCGACGCCATCTGTGTCGTCCCCGTCGACCCCGGCGCCATCGAACCCGTCCTCAAGCAGGCCATGGACGCCGGCATCGTCGTCGTCACCCACGAAGGCGCCTCCCAGCAGAACACGATGTACGACATCGAAGCCTTCAACAACAGCGAATACGGCGCGTTCATCATGGACAACCTCGCCCAAGCCATGGGTGAAGAAGGCGTCTACACCACCATGGTCGGCCACGTCACCAACGCCTCCCACAACGAATGGGCAGATGGCGCCGTCGCCCACCAGAAGGAGAAGTACCCCAAGATGACGCTGCTCGAAGCCGAGCCCCGCGTCGAATCCCAGGACAACGGTGAAACCGCCTACCAGACCGCCAAGGAAGTCCTCAAGAAGTACCCCGAAGTCAAGGGCATCCTCGGTACCTCCTCCTTCGACGCGCCCGGCACCGCCCGCGCCATCGAAGAACTCGGCCTCAAGGGCAAAGTCTTCACCGCAGGCACGGGCATGCCCGCCGCCAACGCCCAGATCCTCAAGGATGGCTCCGTGTCGACCCTGACCCTCTGGGACCCCGCGGACGCCGGCTACGCCATGGCATCCCTGGCCACCAAGATCCTCAACGGTGAAAAGATCGAAGACGGCGTCAACCTCGGCGTCAAGGGCTACGAATCCATGCACTTCTCCGAAGGCTCCACCAAGGTCCTCGAAGGCAACGGCTGGATCCAGATCACCAAGGACAACGTCGACTCCCTCGGCTTCTAACCGATTCACCGCACACGACCACCCGCGCGCCACGGCCTCGTCCCAATGAACGAGGCCGTGGCCGGGCCACCCCAGCGCGCGCACTGATGCTCGCGCATCCCTACGCGCCGATGCGAAGCGAACCCGCGCGCGTGGGGGTGGCCCGGGCGGCACCACGCGTCGGAAAGGACACCACATGGACACCCCAGTGCTGGCGGTACGACACGTCAGCAAATCCTTCGCAGGCGTGCGAGCCCTGGTCGACATCGACCTCGACATCGCGCCCGGAGAAATCCACTGCCTCGCCGGAGAAAACGGGTCGGGCAAATCCACCCTCATCAAAGTCATCTCCGGAGTCCACACCCCCGAACAGGGCACGGTCTCCATCGGGGGCCGCGACTTCACGCGACTGACACCCGCCGACGCCATCGACGCGGGCGTACGCGTCATCTACCAGGACTTCTCCATCTTCCCCAACCTCTCCGTCATGGAGAACATCGCGCTCGGCAGCGAAGTCGCCGCCGGACGCCGCCTCGTCAACCGCTCGCGCATGCGTGAAGTCGCCCGCGAAGCCGTCGCCAAGATCGGCTTCCAGGTCGACCTCGACGAACTCGTCGGCAACCTCTCCGTCGCCGACAAACAGCTCGTCGCCATCAGCCGCGCACTCATGGGCGACGCGAAACTCATCATCATGGACGAGCCCACGACCGCCCTCACCAAGAAGGAAGTGCGCGCCCTCTTCAACATCGTCGCCGACCTGCAATCGCGCGGCATCGCGATCCTCTTCGTGTCCCACAAGCTCGAAGAAGTCTTCGAAATCGCGCAGCGCTTCACCATCCTGCGCAGCGGACACAAGGTCATCACCTGCCCGAAGGAAGAGCTCGACCGCGCCAGCTTCGCCCGCCACATGACCGGGCGCGACTTCGACGAGGAGCGCTACCAGCCCGGCGACATCACCGAGGCCCCGATCCTCGAGGTTGAAGGCGCAACCGTGAGCGGCGCCTTTGCCGACGCCTCCCTGAGCGTGCGGCCCGGCGAAATCCTCGGCATCACCGGCCTCCTTGGCTCCGGACGCACCGAACTCGCCATGTCCCTCTTCGGGATGCTCCCCCTCGACTCCGGGCGCATCCGCGTCAAAGGCCAAGACGTCACCCTGCGAGGCGTGCGCGACGCGATCGCCGCCGGCATCGCCTACGTCCCCGAAGACCGACTCACCGAAGGCCTCTTCCTCTCGCGCTCGATCGGCGAAAACATCACGATCTCCGAGATGGAATCCTTCACCAAGGCCCTCGGATTCATCGACAAGAAAGCCATCCGCGACGAAGAGAAGAAGTGGGTGAAGCGCCTCGACGTCGTCACCCCCGACCCGGCCAACGCCGTCAACACCCTGTCGGGCGGCAATCAGCAAAAGGTCGTCCTGGCCAAGTGGCTCGCCACCAAGCCCTCCGTCCTCATCCTCAACGGGCCCACCGTCGGCGTCGACATCGGCTCCAAATTCACGATCCACTCGATCCTGCGCGAACTCGCCGCGCAAGGCATGGCCGTCATCATCATCTCCGACGACATCGCCGAAGTGCTCACCAACTGCTCGACCATCGCGATCATGCGAGCCGGGCACCTGAGCGACCCGATCAACCCCGACACCCTCACCGAGGCCGAACTGACCCGGCTCCTGTCCGAAGACCAGGCCCCGGCCTCGTCGACCGAAGGGGGAGAGAACTAATGCCCCGACTCATCACGAAAGTCCTGCGCGCCAACGAATTCTGGGTGTTCCTGGTCATCGCCGCGCTCACCCTGGTCATCCAGGCCAGGTCCGGACAGTTCTACACGGCCAACAACCTCGTCGACCTGGCCGGCGCGATGGTGGTGCCCGGCCTCTTCGCCGTCGCCGCGCACCTCGTCCTCGTCTCCGGCGGCATCGACGTGTCCTTCCCGGCGCTGGCCTCCCTCGCGGTCTACGTGACCACGAAAGTCCTCGTCGACAACGGGTGGAACGGGCCCGTCATCGTGCCCTTCCTGATCGCCGCAGCCTTGGCGCAGTCCTCGGCGCATTCAACGGCATCTTCACCTCGAGGCTGACCGTGCCGACGCTGATCATCACCCTGGGTACCGCCAACGTCTTCAACGGCGTCATGCAGGGTGCGCTCAAATCCGTGCAGATCAACACGATCCCCGAGTCCATGCGCTCCTTCGGGTCCGCGTCCCTCTTCGTTGCCCGCAACGAGAGCTCCGGCCTGCAGTCCTCGATGCCCGTGTCCTTCCTGATCCTCGTCGCGGTCGTCGCGGTGGCCTTCTTCGTCACCCGCTACACGATGTTCGGACGCTCCCTCTTCGCCCTCGGCGGCGATGAGTCTGCGGCCGCCCGCGTCGGCTTCAAAGTGCGCGCCACCAAGTTCTGGCTCTACGTCCTCGTCGGCGTCATCGCCGCCCTGGCCGGCATGGTCCGCACCTGCTCCATGGGACAGATGCACCCCACCAACCTGCTCGGCATGGAAATGATGGTCATCGCGGCCGTCGTCCTGGGCGGCACCGCCATCACCGGCGGCAAGGGCTCGCTGACGGGCGTCATGCTCGGCACGCTGCTCATCGTCATCGTCCAAAACTCCATGATCCTCATGGGAATCCCGACGTTCTGGCAGGGCTTCGCCCTGGGCCTGCTCATCATCGTGGGAACCGGCGTCTCCGCGCTTCAGGTCATGCGCGCCCGCCGCAACGCACACTAGGAGGACCACATGTCAACGCTTCTCGCCTCCCCGCGCCTCGCTTTCCTCAAAAAGGACAGCTACATGACGCGACTGATCATCGTCTTCGTCCTCCTGCTCATTTTCTTCGCCGCCGTGCGCCCCGGCCCCTTCTTCGCCGTGCGCACCTGGCAGTCGATGGCCGTCCAATTCCCCGAATTCGGCCT
>CAKMQM010000103.1:0-3284 GCA_927911615.1 uncultured Xylanimonas sp. | reverse complement strand
GGAATCCATGGCGGTCGTCGTCATGGGCCGCGCCTCCTGGCGCGTCGAGATCGCCGCGCGCGCATCCACCGTCAGCATGCGCGCCCTGCCCCTCGTCAACGGGCGTAAGCGCCTGGGTGCCGTCATCTTGACGCGTGACGTCTCCGAGGTTCACCGCCACGAGCAGGAGCTCATGACGAAGGATGCGACGATCCGCGAGATCCACCACCGCGTCAAGAACAACCTGCAGACTGTGTCCGCCCTGCTGCGCCTCCAGTCGCGCCGCTCCTCCGAGGAAGCGGTCAAGGTGGCGCTCGCGGAGGCCGAGCGCGCGTGCAGGCCATCGCGACCGTGCACGCTGCTCTGTCGCAGAACGTGGATGAGTCGGTGGACTTCGACGAGGTCGCACGCACGATCGTGCGCATGGCCGGCGCGATCGCGTCCACGGACCACAGCGTCGAGGTCATCACGAGCGGCAGCTTTGGCACCATTCAGGCCGATCAGGCTCAGGCGCTGGCGACCGTCCTCAACGAGCTGGTCGCCAACTCCGTCGAGCATGGCCTCGCGGACCGCGACGGTCTCATCGAGGTGCGCGCCGAGCGCGAGGGAACGTCCATGACGGTGACCGTCGCAGACAATGGCGTGGGCTTCGTGCCGGGTACACCCATGAGTGGCCTGGGGACGCAGATCGTGCACCAGATGGTGCGCGGCGAGCTGAAGGGCTCGATCGAGTGGGCGCCTCGCGAGGGCGGCGGCACGCTCGTGACGCTCCACGCGAACTTGGACCCCGCCTGATCGGGGCCACGCGCGGGCGGCGTGAATGATCAACGAACGAGGCCGGGGATCCGTTGTGGATCCTCGGCCTTGATCGTCTGTGCGGCATGCGTGCCGCTGTGGCTTGTTAGCAGCCTGCGCGGCGTGCGCGCGCGGCGCGGCGCTTGAGGGAGCGGCGTTCTTCTTCGCTCATGCCGCCCCACACGCCGGAGTCCTGGTTGTTGTCGATGGCCCACTGCAGGCAGATGCCCACGACCTCGCATTCGCGGCACACGGCCTTGGCCTCGGCGACCTGCGTAATAGCCGGACCCGTGTTCCCGATGGGGAAGAAAAGTTCCGGGTCTACGGTCAGGCATGCTGCCTTACTGCGCCAATCCATGATCTGTCTTTCGCTCCTCGCGTCCTGTGCGCCTGGTTCTCTTGTGCTCTTTTGTCAGTGTCCGCTAGGCATCTTAGTCGCGCAAGGTCGTGTCAACAGTGAAATGGAGATGTCACTATGCGTCTGCTCACGACCGACCAATATGATGGGACTTAGGTATTAACTGACCCTGCGGTCAGTTGGATAGTACTGACGGTATCACCCTCGCTGATCAGTCCGCAGGTCATATCCCACCGTCGTGCCGTCAGGGCGAGTGGGGGTGTGTGGCTGTGTTGAATTACTGCGCGAATTACGTTGTGTGTGGGGTTGAGCGCGAGGACCCTGTGCTTGTCCCATCTGGTGATACGAGTCCACGCTTCTTCGGGAATTACGTCAGAGATCTTTGGTGTTTCCCAACCGAGGTGGGTGTGGATGGCCTCGATGACCCGGACGTCCTCCCTGCGTCCGATGATGATCCACGGCAGGGCGTGTGCCCAGGTGGGGGTGGTGTAGGTGGGGCCGATCAGGATGGGACAGCGGGTATTTCTGACCAGCGCTGTGACATGCGAGGGGGAGGGGATGCGCCAGTCGTCCTCGGCAGCCGGGCGGTGGTGTCGCAGGTGAATGCCCTGCCTGGGGATGGTGGCGAGGCGAGGTCTCTCTCCCGGTCGCACGACGAGCGCCTGCCCCTCACCGAGAGCGCGTAGCTCCCCGGGGGCGATCCCGGCGTGGACGGCCTCGTCCGCGTCCCTGGCGCGCACGATGCGGGTCGAGAAGGCTCCCATTGCCGCGCTCGACGGGGTGAATTTGCCGGCGAAGGCTGCGACGATGACGATGCCAGCGCGCCTGGCCTTGGCCAGGAGCGAGGTCCACAGCGCCTCCGCCTGAGGAGCAGCAAGCGCCTGTGACAGATACGAGCGCAGCTGTGGGGCATCCGTTATAGCCAGAACCGCTGGCCCGTGGTCGCAGATGCCCTCGAGCAGGTCGATGGCGCTGGGTGCGTCCGCAGGCAGTTGGGAGGCCGCGCCTCCCACCGCGTCCTCGCCAATCACGTGGAGAGGGTGGTGGGTGCCGTGCGCGATCCGCGTCGCGAGGGACAGCGCCCATTGCGCGGCGATATGTGCCTCGTGTGCGCTGGTCTGAATCTGGATGCTTCCCCCGTCCCAGACGATGGGGGAGTGACGCTCGATGCCTTCCGCGAGGCCGAGAGACACGTCGGTGCCGCCAGGGAGTCCGTCGCGGGCAGCGTTCCCCTCCTGGGCATGATCGGGAAGGGGCTGTGCGGCGTCGTCGACATCCTCCCAGGTCAGCTCCTCGGGTAGGGGCGGCGCCCACAGGGGCTCGGTGCCCGTACGAGGCCACGCGGCGTTGCAGCGCTCGACCACGGACGCGATGTCGGCGAGGTAGGTCAGCTGGATCGTGCCCACGTCCGACAGGACCGCGCGACCGGGGATACGCGGCAGCGAAGCGGCGCGTCCGTCACCGAGGATATCGGTGGAGTCCGAGGCACTGACGCAGCGCAGACACAATCGAATGTCCATGTTTGCGCGCATCTGTGCGCTCACCGCGCCCGAGGGGCGTTGTGTGGCCGCGATGAGATGTAGGCCGAGGCTGCGTCCCTGCGCGGCGAGGCGGAGCAAGACCTCCATCGAATCGGGGTGGGCCTGGGCGAGAACGCGGAACTCGTCGATCGCGACGATGAGACGAGGCGGGGGAGCGCTCACGCTGACGGGATCGTCCTCGTGAGCGCTCTCCCAGGCGGCGAGGTCGGGGAAACCGAGCGCCCCGAGTGTTTCCTCGCGTTGCTGGAGGATCGATGCGATTCCCTCCAGCGCTCGGGTCGTGGCGCCGGCGTCGAGGTCGGTGAGGAGCGCCTGGGTGTGTGGAAGCGCCTCCAGGCGGGCAAAGGTCGCCCCGCCCTTGTAGTCGATGAGGATGAAACGGACCTGTTCGGGGCTGTAGCAGTGCGCGATAGCGGCAAGCCACCCGAGGAGCGCCTCTGACTTCCCCGATCCGGTGCACCCGGCGACGAGGGCGTGCGGCCCGTCGGCGATCAGGTCCAGGTCGACGGGCCCCTCCTCTCCCAGGCCGATCCGCACGCTCAGCCCACCGCAGCGTCCCCTCGCCGAGGACGGATCCCAGTCGAGCCGCGTGGGCAGGCTGTCTTGCGCAT
>CAKMQM010000102.1:0-3759 GCA_927911615.1 uncultured Xylanimonas sp. | reverse complement strand
AACGGCGGCAATAACAACGGCAACAACAACGGAAATGCACACCACTGAGTGAGCCCCGGGCCGCGTCGCGGTACTACCGCTTCGTAGCTGTCCCCGTTGATCAGTGAGGCCCGCGCCTGCGAGGAGAAATCCTCCGGCGCGGGCCTCACTGTATGCGCGGGGCGCTATAAGAAACTCGCATCAAACGGGGGTTTTGCACTACTCCCCAGACAAAGAGCGCGAATATCAGGAGACTGGGCTACCGCGCCCAGCGATCTGGATAGGAAACGACGATCCGGATAGGCTACGGCTTCTGGATAGGAAATAACCTATCCAGAAGAGCAGTTCCTATCCAGAACAGAACATCCTATCCAGAACACGCAGCCAGGCCCGAAAGAAGCCCCCGCACAACGCCTACAGCTTGAAACGCTCCGCGACGACGGGCTTCAGGGACACGGCTCGCTCGCGCGCGTCGGCGTCACCGCAGGCAGCCAGCCAGTTGGCGAACATGAGGTGCCCGGACTGGGTCATGACAGACTCGGGGTGGAACTGGACGCCCTCGAGGGGCAGGGAGCGGTGGCGTACGCCCATGATGATGCCGGACTCGGTGGTCGCGGAGACCTCGAGCTCGTCAGGCATGGTCGCGGGGTCGATCGTCAGCGAATGGTAGCGGGTGACGGTCAGCGGCGAGGGCACGCCCTCGAAGACGCCGCGCCCGTCATGCGTGATGACGGAGGTCTTGCCGTGCATGAGCTCGGGCGCGTGCCCGACGGTCGCGCCGAAAAGCTCACCGAGGGACTGGTGCCCCAGGCACACGCCCAGCATCGGGATGCCATGCTCGGCGCAGTCGGCGATGGTCTGCAGGGAGGCGCCAGCGCTCTTGGGGTCGCCGGGTCCGGGGGAGATAAGGACGCCGTCGTAGCCGGCCTCGAACCACGCGGGATCCACGACATCGTTGCGCACGACGTCCACAACAGCACCCAGGTGGCGCAGGTAGCCCACGATCGTGAAGACGAACGAGTCGTAGTTGTCGACGCAGAGGATTCGTGCCATCGCGGGTCCTTTCATGTACGAGGCCGTGGCCTCTTCTCCGGCATCCATCGTAGGGCGCTCCCCTAGTGGGCGCGCGGGCGCTGTCCGCTCTCCGGGCGCGTGGTCACGTACGGTGGCACCCAGCCGACGTCCGTGGATACGACACGAGGCCGGGTCTCCCCGGCCTCGTCCCATCCTCAAGCGAGCGGCTCAGGCTCAGCCGACGGACGACTGTCCCAGTTCCAGGTAGGACTGGACCCAGGGGTAGACCCAGGTGAACAGGGCGGCGACGGCCGCGGCGATGAGGGCCAGGGATTCAATGACTTTGAACCAGGTGGGGCCGGGCAGGTGGCGGAAGATCCATGCGTACATGTGGGGTCCTTCAGTTCGTGGGTTCGTCGACGAGTTCGGCGGGGACGCCCGTGTCCTTGGGGGTCCAGGATTCGAACTTGAGGTGGACGATGTAGCGCTGCCAGTTGCCGTATTCGGGGTGGCAGGTGGTCATGGTCATCCAACGCTCGGTGGGGGTTTCGGACCAGGAGACGTCGTCGATGACGGGGGCGACGACGCGCATCTGCGTGGGGTCGGTTGCGTCGATGATCTCGGAGGAGACCATGGAGTAGACGAGGTAGTGGTCGTCGACTTCCACGACGACCTTGTCGCCCTGGGTGAGGCGGTCGATCCAGCGGAAGTTGTTGCCGTAGGTGCGGCGGTGGCCGGCGATGGAGAAGTTGCCGACGCCGCCGGGCTGGGTGGTCATGTCGTAGTGTCCGGCCCATCCCTGGTCGAGAACGTAGGAGGTGGTGCCTTCGGCGAGGGGGATCTTCATCCAGTCCCAGGTGGGCACGTGCACGAGGCCGTAGACCTCGCCGTCGCCGACTTCGCGCGTGAACTCGGGCGGGTCGTCGGTGCGCACTTCGCCGAGGGTGCGCTTGGCGGGCTGGTGTTCTTCTTCGTACGAGGCGATGGTCTGGGAGACCTGTCCGGCGACCTCGTAGGTCGTCCAGTAGAGCTGCCAGACGGAGAAGAGGCCGACGATGATGGCGAAGGTGATGAGCAGTTCGCCGACGACACCGACGATGTTCCAGAAGATGTTGGAGCGCTTTTTCTTAGCCGGCGTGGTCGGGGCGACGTGTTCACCCATTCGGTTCCTCCACGGTTGCGTAGTTGACGGTCAGCGGGGTGGTTGCGGGCGCGAAGCTCAGGGAGCCTTTGGTCTGCATGTCCCACCCGAGGCCGTACTTTGTCACGTAGGCCTGATAATTCACCATACGTGGGTTTGCGGTAACCGTCGCGCGCAGGGTGGCAGGATCACCGATTGCTTGGATCACATATGGCGGGGAGAAGCTGGTTCCGTCCACGAGGATGACGTTGCCGATGCAGCGGATGACGGTGCGCGAGGTGATGCGAACGCCTGGACGGTCATGGCTTCGGCGCCTCCGCTCCACAGCGCGTTCATCGTGTCTTCGATGTCCTGCTGGTGGATGACGAGGTCGTTGGGGGTTGCGCCTTCAGGAATTTCTCCGGGGGGCGCGTCGCTGAGGGTGATTTGGACGCCGGGGCCGGTGACGGTTTGGGTGGAGCGAGCGGTGAAGACGTCCTCGTCGCCGGATTGGGGGGCGACGGAGGTGTAGCTCTGGATCTGCGTGTCGAGCTCGGAGACCTCGTTTTCGAGGGTTTTGACCTGTTCCTGGCGGTTGCGCACGAGGGTGGGCAGGTCGGAGGTTGCCGCGGGGTTTTGCGTTCGTTGAGCGCGGAGACAGAGAAGAGGAGGCCGGAGGCGACGGTCACGGCGAGCACGCCGGCGATGTGGCGGACGCTGCGTGCGTGCATCTTTCCCCCTTGTGTGGCGCTGCGCTTTGGCACTTTCCACGTCCGAGACTACGCTAGTGTTGCGACTAATTCATCACGCCGGGCGGTTTTCTTCCGCGCGGGCCAGCAGAGAGGACCCGACGTGGCCGAATCCAAGAAGCGTAAGAAGAATGGGCACGAGGTTGAGGACGATACCGAGATCCAGAACTGGACTGACGGTATTCCGCTTAGCCCCGCCTGGTGGGCGCCCACGTTTGTGGCCCTGATGATTCTGGGCCTGCTGTGGGTTGTTGTCTACTACATTTCGTCGGCACGTACCCGGTTCCGAAGCTGGGCGCGTGGAACATCGCGGTGGGCCTGGGCACGATGATGGTCGGCTTCCTGATGACGCTGCGTTGGCGTTGACGGGGGCGCGGCGGGCGTGAGCCTGCCGTCTCCAGTGAGTGTGAGTGTGGGGCGTTCCGGCTGCGGCCGGGACGCCCCACTATTTCTATCGACGAGGCCGTGGCTGACTACCGGGTCACGGCCTCGTCCTCTGGTCAGGGCCTGCTGAGCTCAACCCTCATGCCGGCGTCGTACATGCCGAGGAGGGAGCGTCCGGCAAGGCCGTCTTCGAGGCGCGCGGGGTGGGCGCTGGCGAAGGACATGACGGTCGTGGCCCCGGCACGAAGGATCGCGGGGGACGCGGGTGCGGAGGGGCCGAGGACGACGGTGTGGGCGTCGGAGGCGAGCGCGAGGAGGCGCGGCATGGTCTTGTTGACGAACGCGGATCCGGAGATGAAGACGTAGTCCATCTCGGGGAGCAGGTATTCGCAGGCGGAGTCGGGGTAGTCACCCTCGAGGACGTTGCGTTCGAGGATGTTGAGCTCGGCGACGTCGGGCATGGCGGCGGCCGCGAAGGGGAAGTGGCCGATGACGGCGACGCGTTTGCCGGCG
>CAKMQM010000101.1:0-3000 GCA_927911615.1 uncultured Xylanimonas sp. | reverse complement strand
GTGGGCGAGCTGGACCGGGTCCTCGGCGGCGGCATCGTTCCCGGCGCGGTGATCCTCCTGGCGGGCGAACCCGGCGTGGGTAAGTCGACGCTGCTGCTGGACGTGGCCGCGAAGGCCGCGCGAACGGCGGCGGCGGGCGGGCGCGGCCCGGTCCTCTACGTGACGGGCGAAGAGTCTGCGGCGCAGGTGCGCGGGCGCGCGGAACGCATCGGCGCGCTCGAACCGAACCTCCTGATCGCGGATGAGACGGAGCTCGGCGTCGTCCTCGGGCACGTCGAGGCCTCGCGCCCCTCCCTGCTCATCGTCGACTCCGTGCAGACCATCTCCTCCGCCCAGGTCGAGGGCGGGGCGGGCGGCGTCGCGCAGGTGCGCGCGGTCGCGGCCTCGCTGATCCGGGTCGCCAAGGAGTCCGACCTGCCGACCCTGCTCGTCGGCCACGTGACCAAGGACGGCGGCATCGCCGGTCCGCGCGTCCTCGAGCACCTCGTGGACGTCGTCTGCCAGTTCGAGGGCGACCGTCATTCGCGCCTGCGCCTGCTGCGCGCGGTGAAAAACCGCTACGGCCCCACCGACGAGGTCGGCTGCTTCGAGCTGACGGACTCGGGCATCTACGGCCTCGCCGATCCGTCTGGCCTGTTCCTGTCGCGCACGACGCGCGGCGTGCCCGGCACGTGCGCGGCCGTTTCTCTGGAGGGGCGCCGCCCGCTGCCCACGGAGATCCAGTCCCTCGTCGCTCCTTCGTCGGGCGGCTCGCCTCGGCGCACGACCTCGGGCGTGGACCACGCGCGCGTCGCCATGATCCTCGCGGTCCTGCAGGCCCGCATCGGTGCGGACACGTCGGGGGCAGACGTCTACGTCTCCACGGTCGGCGGAGCGCGCACGGTCGAACCCGCGATCGACCTGGCGATGGCCATCTCCATCGTGTCCTCGCTCAAGGGCACTCCCCCGCGCCCCGACCTCGTCGCGGTCGGAGAGATCTCGCTGACGGGCGAGGTACGCGCCTGCACGGGCACCCAGCGCCGCCTCGCCGAGGCCGCACGCCTGGGCTTCTCGAGCGCGATCGTGCCCACCCAGGGCAGCGAAGACCTGTCGGGAGTCGATGGCATCACCGTGTTTACTGTGTCGGATCTGGCGACGGCTATTCGTGTCGCTTTCCCGGCGGACTCGCAATAATAGGAATCACACCGACTGTTCTGGGAGGGAATCACATTGACGTCCGATGCAGCGATCCTTCGTGACGCACTGCGCGCAGTCGCGCCCGGCACGCCTCTGCGAGAGGGACTGGAACGAATCCAGCGCTCCCACACGGGTGCTCTCATCGTCCTGGGGTACACCCCGGAGGTGCAGGCCATGTGCTCGGGCGGCTTCGACCTCGACGTCGCCTTCACGGCCGCGCGCCTGCGCGAGCTGTGCAAGATGGACGGTGCGGTCATCATCGATCCCGACCAGTGGCGCATCCGCAAGGCGAACGTGCAGCTCTTCCCGGACCCGACGATCCCCACGGACGAGTCGGGTATGCGTCACCGCACCGCGCAGCGCACCGCCCGCCAGACCCACCTGCCGGTCCTGTCCCTGTCCGCGTCCATGCGCATGATCTCCATCTACGTGGGCTCCGAGCATCGCCTGGTGGAGGAGCCCGAGGCTCTGCTCTCGCGCGCAAATCTCGCTGTCGACACGCTCGACCGCTACAGCCAGCGCCTCGACGAGGTCCTGCAGACCCTCACAATCCTGGAAATGCGCGACAGCGCGACAGTGCGCGACGTCGCCACCGTCATGCAGCGCATGGAAATGATCCGGCGCATCACCTCCGAGATCACGGAGTACCTCGAGGAGCTGGGCTCGGAGGGCCGCCTGCTGGCCCTGCAGGTCGAGGACCTCGTGCGCGGCTCCGCGTCCGAGCGCGCCCTCGTCATGCGCGACTACATCGCGAACCCGGACGACCTGGCACGCGTCGAGGCCGAGCTGTCCTCGCTCGGCTCCGAGCGCATCGTGGATCTCACCGCGATTTCGAACATCCTCGGCCTGGACGTATACGAGGTCGCGGACCTGGATCGCGAGATCACGCCGCGCGCGTGCGCGCCCTGTCCCTGGTGCCCCACCTGTCGTGGAGCGCCATCAAGGTCGTGTCGGCGCACTTCAACTCGCTGCCGCAGCTGCGCGCGGCCACCATCTCGGACCTGGAGGAACTCGAGGGGATCGGCCCCTACCGGGCGAAGCTCATCACGGAGAACCTGGCCCACCAGGCTCAGGCCGTGAGCGCCGGAATCGTCGGCTGGTAGCCGCCCGCCGGCTCCCAGCCGCTAGCGGCCCGACTGGGCGCCCGACTGCGCTCCCGACTGGGGCGCGGGGGTGGGCGCCGGCGTCACGTCGACGACGGTCGAACCAACTTCGCGCGTGCCCATCGTGACGGCCACCTTGTAGGTGCCCGCCGCGGCTGCGCTCGCGCCGCCCGCGGGAGCCGTGCAGCCGTTCGTGTAGACGTATCCATCCCAGCGCAGCGCGCCGGACCAGGTGCCGCCCGGGCGCAGCAGCAGCGTCGTCGAGGACTGCTGGCTGTCGGCGCAGCGCGAGGAGTCGTAGACCTGGTGGTCGCCGGTGGTCACCGCCAGGTTGAAGCGCGTCAGCGACGTCGAGCAGGCGACCGAGCCGCGGTTTTCCAGCGTGAGCGTCACGGGCATGGCGGAACCAGAAGCCACGGGGCTCGCCTTCGCGGTGGCCGTGATGTCGCGGTCCAGGCAGGCGGGAATGTCGATCGTCGTGCCGTCGGTGAGCAGGCCGTCGGCGGTCGCCTCCTGGCCGCCCTTGAGCGTGTATCCGGAGGCGTCGAGGGCCCCGGACTGGACGACGGACTGCGGGGTCGACTGAGGCTCAGGATCGGCGCTGAAGGCTCCCGCGATAGCGCGCACGGCGGCGACGATACCCCACACGATGAGCGCGATGATGAGGAGCAGGCCCACGCCAGTGATGATGCGCCGGGGCCACAGATTCACAGGCGGACGT
>CAKMQM010000100.1:0-10260 GCA_927911615.1 uncultured Xylanimonas sp. | reverse complement strand
GGTTCATGTGGCGCTTCGTCGTGTTCGTCAGCCGCAGGCGGGACTCGGTGGTCTGGTCAGCACGAATCGGCCCGGTCACGTCACGGCTGAGACGCAGGGTGCGCGGGGAGGGCGCGGCGAAGGCGTCGAGGAGGCACACGGCCACGACGAGGCCACACCACGCCCACGCCAGAGCGCGGGACGGGGCGAAGGCGAGGGGGATGAGCCCGACCAGTACGAGGAGCGCGCTACGCGCCGAAATCGCCACGGGGGCCTCAGCGGGGCACGGGGGTAGCCGCGAGGACACCGGCGACGACGTCCGTGGCGGTAACGCCCTCGAGGTTGGCTTCGGCGCGCAGGCCCAGGCGGTGTGCGAGCGTCACGGGAGCCATCGTCTTGACGTCGTCGGGGGTGACGAAGCCGCGGCCCTGGAGGAACGCCCACACGCGCGAGGTGCGCAGCAGCGCGGTCGCGCCTCGGGGAGACACGCCCAGACGCACGGCGGGGGAGGTGCGCGTCGCGCGGCACAGATCAACGAGGTAGGCCATGACGGCCGGTGAGACCTCGATGCGGGATGCCACCGCGTGGGCAGCCTGAATGTCGGCTGCGCTGGCGACCGGGCGGATGCCGGCCTCGGCCAGCGCCATCGGGCTGAAGCCCGCCTGGTGACGCGCGATGATGTCGATCTCGGCCTCACGCGACGGCAGCGGCAGCTCGAGCTTGAGCAGGAAACGGTCCAGCTGGGCCTCGGGCAGCGGGTAGGTGCCCTCGTACTCAACCGGGTTCTGCGTCGCGATCACCATGAACGGCTCGGGGAGCTGACGGGTCTCGCCGTCGATCGAGACGGTGTGCTCTTCCATCGACTCGAGGAGGGCTGACTGGGTCTTCGGAGGCGTACGGTTGATCTCGTCCGCGAGCAGCAGGTTCGTGAAGACGGGGCCCTCACGGAAGATGAACTCGGACTGCCCGGCGTCCCACACCATCGAGCCCGTGATATCGGCGGGCATGAGGTCGGGGGTGAACTGGATACGCGCCATGTCCACGTCGAGGGCGCGCGACAGGGTGCGCACGAGCAGCGTCTTGGCGACGCCGGGCACGCCTTCGAGGAGCGCGTGACCGCCCGCGACGAGGGCGACGATGAGCCCGCTGATCGCGGCATCCTGGCCGACGACCGCCTTGCCGATCTCCGCCTTCAGGGCAAGGAGCGCCTCCTGGGTACGCTTCTCGGTCTCATTGAGCGCGCGGCCCGACCAGCCCTCGCCGGTGGGCGCAGAGAACGAGGCGCGGGCATCCTGCGGGGCGACCTGCACCTGGGGTGCGTAGGGGGCCGGCGCGCCCTGCGGAGCGTAGCCGTTCGGCGGTGCGGCGGGGATGGGGCCGGGCTGGGGCATGCCCTCGGGCGCGGGGCCGGGGATCGGGCTAGTCATGGCGTATCTCCTTTTCGAGAGCGTCGAGGTCATTGGCGAGGCGGATGAGCGCCTTTTCGGAGGTTGGGGGCGGACCCCACAGGAGGGCGGAGCAGCGCGAGGCGGGCAGGCCTCGCTGTTCCATCGCGTGAGTGAGGGCTTCCCGGTCGGCGGTGTGCGCAACGCCCAGGGCGGTCGCGATGCGCGAGGCCGTGGAGCTGCGCAGTGCCTGCGCGGCGTGCTCGTAGGCGCGCTGGGAACGCATGAGGCGGGCCTTGCCGATAAGCGTCTCGGAGGCCGGGACCTCGATGGGGAGGCGTTCGGAGGTGAGGGGGCCGAGCCTGCGACCACGCGCGAGGCCCGCCAGCAGGCAGGCGGCGATGATCATGAGGAACGCGGGCATGAGGTACGGGGAGGTGAGCAGCTCCTGCGTCGACGTGCCCGTCGGAGTATCGGTGCGCGTCGGCGAATACCATGCGACCTTCGGGGTTCGGCCGATCGCGTTGATTGCCAGCGCGGCATTTCCTCCCTCGGAGATCGCTCGGTTGCGCAGGCGCAGGGAGTCGGGGATCAGAGCGCGGAATCGGCCAGAGTCGGAGCGCTCGGCGTATGCGTAGTTCCTGCCGTCGTCGGAGAAGCACAGATTCCATCCGTCGGCCGTGCCGGACAGTACGTAGTCCGAGGCCTGCAGATGCTGGGTGCGGCCGCAATGTCGGACGTGCAGCCGGGGGTGAGCCACGTCTTGCTGCTGTATGTGCGACTGGAACGCAAGCCCTGAAGGTAGACGGAGTATGACCCGTGATCCTCCTCGAGGCCCACGTAGACGACGTTCGTGCGCGTCTCGATAGCCTTCGCCATCTCCTCGGTCATACGCGACGGGAAAATAACGACGAGAGTTGTATTCTCGTCGACCGACGCGGCCTGCTGCGCGTTCACGTCACGCACGGAAATGCCGTGGTCGCCCAGCACCTGGGCGAGGGCGCGCGCCCCATCGCCCTCCTTATTCCGAATACCGACGGGGGCGTTGTTGTACCCAGCCGCGGGGAGGATGGACGCCGCGATCACTAACAGCAGCGAGAATACGACGATGATGATCATCGGACGTGCCGCGGCGAAGCGCTCGCGCGCCGTCGGAGTGACGACAGCGACCTGTGTGGCTTTCACGATGCCACCTCCGCATCGTGGCACGCGCGCAGGAGGTCCGGGGTGAAGCGGCGCAACGCCTCAACCTGATCGGAAGAAACGCCGGAGCGGCCGTAGCGCACCTGGTCAAAGGCCTGTGCGAACTGATCGAGCTGGGGGCCGAACATGGGCGCGACTCGCGTCGCAGCGTGTGCCGCCTCGCGCGCCGTCAAGCCGGGCGTGGACGTCACGACATCTTGAGCGTCCAGGCCCAAAACCATGAGACGGTACGCCCACACATAGGCCAGATCCCAGTCCTGGGCTGCCACGGCCTCGTCGAACGAGGCCTGAGCCTCCGTTTCGCTGGCCTCCTCCTCGAACACGGTCGGAGAGACGCGCTTGGCGAGGCGGATCGGGTTGAGGATAAGCGCAATGATGATTGCGGCGACCGCGATAATTCCCACGATCATAAAGATCAGGGAGACCGGGGGAGTGCCCTGCCCCTTCCAGGACAGGGCGTCCCAGAACCAGTCCATGAGCGACGCAATCCAGCGCGCGATGGGGTTGGGAACATTCGCGTACTCGCTGTGAGAGAGTTCCTCAACGATCCACTCGTGCGCCTCCCCCTCATCGGGGGTCAGCGGAGCGTCGCAGGAGAGCAGGGTGATCACTGCTGCTGTGCGCTTGCCTGGGCGAGGACTGCGGCGAAGTTCTCCTTACGGATGCGCAGATCCGTGTACATGAGCGTCTCGAACGATGCAGAGAACGGCAGCAACAGCGAGGAGCCGAGCATAACGAAGAACATGGCGATGGCAGAGCCGATCGGGCTTGAGGGGTCGGACGTCGCCGCGAAGGAGACCAGGCCGCCGATGAGGCCGATGACGAATCCGATGAATCCGCCGATGAATCCGATGACGAGGTTCATGAGTAGGAAGCGGCCGAGAGTCGGCCAGAATTCACCCTTGACGAGCGACCAGGAACGCTTCAGCGAAGCGACGGGACCGATCTCTTCCAGCACCGCGCATATAGGGGCGAACAGCAGCTTGATCTGGAAGAAATAGATGAGGATAAAGACGGGGATAATAGCAGCGAAGGCGACAAGAACGAGCCACCACAAATCATCGTTGCCACCCATCAATGCGGCGAGTGAGGCGAAGACGGCGACGATCCAGAGGACGACCGGGATCATTGTGATGACCGCGGTCAACGCGAAGGAGCCAAGGAGTGATCCGAGTCGCCTGCGCGTCATCGCCCACGCTTCGCTCAACGTCAGTTTCCTGCCGACCGTCATCTGGGAGACAGTCGAGGCCAGCAGGCCCGTGAGGATGCTCGTTCCCGCGAACGTGACGATCCATTGCACCATGCTCGAAATCATTCGCAGGAGGAGAGCGTTGGCCTCATCCGTCGTCGATCGTTGGAGTGCCTGGGGGTCGTTCGCAGCACTGGTGACGGACTCGTATCCGAGGCCCGAGAGCAGGATCGACACACTGGCAATGAGCGACACGAGCAGCATGATGACGACGGTGAAGCCGAAGAGGACCTTCGGGTTCGAACGGATCGCCTCGAAGGCGCCGCTGAACAGGTCGCCGATCGTGAGAGGGCGCAAGGGGATGATGCCGGGCTTGGACTGCCACCCCCACCGGTTGGTGGTGGAGTAGCCGGATGCTCCGGGCTGGGCGTTGTAGCCCGGCTGTGCGCCATAAGTGGGCTGTGCGCCGTAGGTGGGGGCCTGGGGTGCGGTGTATCCCTGCTGGGCTCCGTAGCCCTGGGGGGCCTGGGGGGCCGTGTATCCCTGCTGAGCGCCGTAGCCCGGCTGGGCCCCGTAGCCCTGCTGGGGCGTCGGTGCGCCGGACTCGGGCTGCGGCGTCCATCCCTGGTAGGGGGCGGACGGATCGGGAGAGGTCCAGGGGGAGCTCATTGATGCCTCCGTGTTGATGGTGCTTCTACAGTGTCCATCCTGCCACATGCGCAACTTGCGCGAAACCTTATCTCGGGGAGAAATTGAGGGATGGCTGCGCGAGTCTCCTGCGTTCGTGACGATTTCGTGACACTATCGTGATATGAGTTCGCGCATCCTCGTCGTCGACGACGACGTCGCCCTGGCTGAGATGATCGGCATTGTCCTCCAGAACGAGGGCTATGACGTCGTCTTCTGTGCCGACGGATCTGCTGCGTTGGCTCAATTTCAAGAGCACAATCCGGACCTGGTCCTCCTGGACGTCATGCTGCCCGGCATGGACGGCTTTGACGTGTGCCGCGCGATCCGTCGTGTCTCGGATGCTCCGATCGTTATGTTGACCGCCCGTTCCGATACCTCTGATGTCGTGACGGGTCTCGAGGCCGGTGCCGACGATTATGTTCCCAAGCCCTTCAAGCCCAAGGAACTCGTGGCGCGCGTGCGCGCGCGGCTGCGGGGCCGTGAGGACTCGCAGGCCGATGAGGGCCTGTCCCTCCAGGACCTGTCGATCGACGTTGCCGGGCACATCGTCAAGCGTGAGGGGCGCGTCATCGCGCTGACCCCTCTGGAATTCGATTTGCTGGTGACCCTGGCGCGCTCGCCGTGGAAGGTGTTCTCGCGCGAGGAGCTCCTCGAGCAGGTGTGGGGCTACCGTCATGCCGCCGACACCAGGCTCGTCAACGTTCACGTTCAGCGCCTTCGCTCCAAGATTGAACGTGACCCGGAGCGTCCCGAGCTGGTCGTCACTGTCCGCGGGGTTGGGTACCGTGCCGGCGCGGGGGCGTAGGGACGCGCTCAAGGATCTGCTGCGTGCCGTCGCATCGTCGAGGCCGTGGTCCTTTCTCGCTTCGTCTCACCTCGCCAGTCGGATTCGGCATTCCCTGTCCGCCCGCATCGCCCTGGCGATTACGGTCGCCGCGCTCGTTATTCTCCTCGTATCTGGGGTGATCATCGCCTCCCAGCTGCGCACCTCCATGTTCGAGACGCGCAAGGATGCAATCCTGGCTGACGCGTCCCTGCGCTTTTCATCCGCGCAATCCGTGTTCTCCTCATCCACTGCCTCGTCTCCCGCGCAGGTTCAGGAGTCCGCGCGCGGAGCGCTAGCATCGCTCAAGGCCTCGGCGGCCGGCGCGGGTGCGACGAACGTGGCGCTCCTGCGCTCGGAGGGAGCCACGGCCTCGCTGCGCATCAACCAGATCGAGGATGAGCAGATGCGCGCGCTCATCACCCCGCAGATGCGCACTGCGGTCTCGGGTGGGGGCGCGCAGTGGCAGTCGGTTGGTATCCGCTCGAGCGACTCCGACAAGGTGGTTCCCGGAATTCTTGTCGGAACCCAGGTGCAGCTGCCTCGCGCGGGTACGCACGAGCTCTACATTCTCTACTCGCTGTCCGCCGATCAGGCGCAGGTCGACGTGGTTCTGCGGGTCCTCGTTCTTTCCGCGCTTCCCATCATCGTGGCCCTGCCGATCGGTGTGTTCGCGCTGCTGCATCGCCTCCTGCTGCCCGTGCGAGTGACCGCCCAAGCTGCGACGAAGGCGTCGAAGGGGGACCTCGACGTGCGCGTGGACGTGCATGGGGACGATGAGATGGCCGACCTTGGGCACGCCTTCAATGCGATGACCTCCTCGCTCCAGGACACGATCTCGCGCTACGACGAGCTCGCCAAGCTCCAGCAGCGCTTCGTCTCCGACGTCTCCCATGAGCTACGCACCCCGCTGACGACGATCCGCATGGCGGAGGACATCGTGTGGGACAACCGGGACGAACTGCCGGCCCACGCGCGTCGATCCGCCGAGCTCCTGCATGACCAGACCGAACGCATGGAGCAGATGCTCGCGGACCTGCTGGAGATCTCCCGCTACGACGCTGCCAGCGCCCTGTTGGACGCCGAGGATCGCGACCTGCGACCGATCGTCCTGCGCGTCGTCGAAGGCTGCGCGGAGCTCGCCGAGCGCCAGGGGGTCCCGGTCGAGATCGTTGCCCCCACCCGCGTCGCCGCCGAAATCGACGAACGCCGTATCGAGCGCGTCATTCGCAACCTTGTCGTCAACGCGATCGAGCATGCTGACGGCACGCCCGTAACGATCACGCTCGCCGCGACCGAGACCGACGTCGCATGCCGTGTGCGCGACCGCGGGGTCGGCATGACTCAGGAGGTCGCCGACCACGTCTTTGATCGCTTCTACCGCGCCGACACCGCCCGGGCCCGCACGACTGGCGGTACCGGCCTCGGCCTCGCGATCGCAACTGAGGATGTCGCCATCCACGGAGGACGCCTGCAGGCGTACGGAGAACCCGGTCGCGGCGCGTCCTTCCTCATGACGCTGCCCAAACGCGCCGGCGAAGAGATTGTCAGCCGCCCCCTGGCCCTGTGGGAGGACGAATGAGACGCCGCCTGATGCCACTTGCCGTCGCCGCGTGCCTGGCCCTCGCGGGATGTACCTCCCTGCCAACCTCCTCGGCACCCGCGCCCTTCGACGTGTCCGCTCGGGACGGCAGCGGCATCCAGTTTTCCGCAGAGGGCCCTTCCGACGGGGCGGATGCTGCGACCCTGGTGAGCGACTTCCTGCTAGCGTGCGCGGCCGGTCCCCAGGATGACTACGCGACCGCGCGCCTGTTCCTGAGCGCAACGTCGGCGCGTTCGTGGCAGCCGGAGACGGAAATCCTCATCTACGACACGGACACGGCCCCTGCGGTCACAGCCGGATCCGAGAACGGCTCCGAGGTGGACGTGACGGTCTCCGTGCTCGGCGTGGCCAGCATCGACGCGTCGGGCGTGCTGACCCGCGTGGCCGCCTCGACCGTGACGCGCACCTTCAGCCTCGTGCGCGAAGACGGACAGTGGCGCATCAACAGCCCCGAGAACATGGTCCTCATGAGCCGGGCGTCTTTCACGGCCTCGTTCTCCCTCGCCAATCTCTACTTCCCGACGACAGAGGGCGGGGACCTGGTCGCCGATCCTCGCTGGTATCCGTCGCGACGCCTGGCCTCCCACCTGCTCGCTGGCCTCGTCGAAGGACCGCGTCAATCTCTCGAGCCGGTCACGGCGAACGCAATCCCGGCGGGCACGACCGTGCCCTCCCAGGGACTCGACGTCGTCGACGGGGTGGCGCGCGTGGAACTGAACGCGGTGGTGCCCGCGACCGAGGGGGCGCGTGCGAACCTCGCGTGGGAGCTCACCCGCACCCTCACTCAGGTTGCGGACGTGTCGCAGGTGAGCGTCTCTTTGTCCGGTGACGTGCTGGATACGCAGGGGATCCCGGTTCCCCCGACCTACTCTCTCGACACTCTCGTGGGGGGCGGGCCCCGACGGGGTGGGGGATCGTGTCATCGTCGGGGCTGACGAGCCTGACCGGCACCACCGATGCCTCCAACCCGACAGTCTCGCCAGTGGATCCCTCGCTGGTTGCCTGGAGCGGTACCGACGGCGTGTACGCGCAGCGCGGCGGAACGTCGGTCGCATTCCTGCCCGGACAGGCGCCTCTTGGCCCGTCGGTGGACCGCTTCGGATGGGTGTGGGGTCCCGCCACGGCCTCGTCGGTGAGCGTCGGCGGGGGAGTCGATGGCGCGTTCAGCGTGAGCGTGGAGTCCGAGAGCGCCGGGGAAATCCACGCGGTGCGCATCTCTCCCGACGGCACGCGCGCCCTCGTCCTGCGCGGAAGCGACGCGAGCGCGTGGGTCGGTGTCGTCGAACGCGGGGCCTCCGGGCGCCCGCTGGCGATCCGTGCCCTCGAACAAATCCCGATCGAACACGGCTCAGTTGTTGACGCGTCATGGACGACATCGACGGGCATCATGCTCGTTGTGCGCGCGACCGGCGAGGACGACCAGCTGGTCACGCTGCCCCTCGGCGGTCTGCCCTCGAACGTGTCCCTCCCGATTCGCGTGACGTCGATGAGCGCCGGTGGGTCCTCCTCCGCGGTCGTCATCTCGGGCACCGATGCCGCCGGCAAAGCGCAGGTGCTCATCCGCTCGGGCGCCCTGTGGCAAAACGCCCCCGAGTCCCTCACGTCCGCCCGATACGCGGGGTAAGAACCGTGGTGGGCGGGAGCGGAGTCCGGGGCCTGATGCGGGGGCTGGTCGGCGCGCTCCTTCCCGTGCAATGCGCCGGGTGTCGCGCCTGGGACGAGGTCCTGTGTCCGTCATGCCGCTCCCTGGCTGGCGGCCCCGCACACGTGGTCTCCCTTGAGGGCGTGCGAGGCCTCCTTCCCCTGGTGGCCATGGGGGACTACGACGGGCCGCTGCGCCGCATTGTCCTCGCCGCCAAGCACTCAGCGCGTACGGACGTGACCGATTTTTTCGACGAGGCCGGGGCCCGCCTCGGCACCGCGCTGGGTGGGGTGCTGGGCGTGGCTGGGTCGCCCGCCGCCGCTGTGGGTTCGTTGGAGGGGAGGGCAACGCCGACCGGGGGGAGCGGTGGAGGTGTGGGTGGTGCCCGCGCCCTCGTCGTGGAAGAGGCGCCTGCGGGGTAGGCAGGTGGCGCTGCCGCTGGCGCGCGCTGTTGCCCGGGCGTTGGCGGCAGGTGCGCGGCCGGGCGTGCGCGTTCGGGTGGTGGACGTGGTGCGGTTGCGCGTGGGCGCGACCTCCCAGTCGGGCAAGGCCGGGGCGCAACGCACGGTGGGGCGCATGGGGTCGATGCGTGCGCTCGCGGTCCCGGGGCCTGGCGTGCGTGTTGTTGCGGTGGATGACGTGGTGACGACGGGCGCGACGGTTCGGGAAATGGAGCGTGTGTTGGGTGGGCTTGATGCGGTTGTGACTCTGTGCCGACCCGGGCTTATCTCATGACGCAGGTCACCGGCTGGGGTATGATGTGGCTACAGACTTTCGATAGCGTGAGCAGCAGGGACGCTCCTCACGTCAGTGCGGGAGGTGATAGCTCAGACCACGGTTCGGGCAGTGAGCACCGAACAATCCCCACCTGCGGGCAACGATGCCCGCCGCACACCATGGAGGAAACACATGGACATCACCGTCGTCGCACGTAATGCCGAGATTCACCCGAATTTCCGGGAATACGTGGAGGAGAAGGTTTCGAAGATCACTCAGTTCTACCCCCGTGCTCAGCGCGTCGATGTGGAGCTGACTCACGAACGTAACCCCCGCCAGGCCGACACTGCCGAGCGCATCGAGCTGACCGTTTACGGTAAGGGCCCGATCATCCGCGCTGAGGCTCAGTCCGCTGATCGCTACGCGGCCGTCGACATCGCCGCCGGCAAGCTCTACGAGCGCCTGCGCCGCCTGCGTGATCGCGTGAAGGACCACCGTCGTCGGTATCCGCGCGACCTGGCCGAAGCCGAAATCCTCGAAGCTCCCGTCGTCGAAGAGACGGCCACATTCGAACCCGAGGCTCCCAAGCCGCTGCGTAGCGCTGAGGACCTGAAGGTCGGAGAGGCCCGCGAGGAGCAGTGGGGTGATACCCCGATCATTGTCCGTCAGAAGGTGCACGAGGCCCCGCCGATGAGCGTGGATGAGGCCCTGGATCAGATGATGATGGTTGGCCACCCCTTCTTCCTCTTCGTCGACAAGGACACGAATCAGCCGTGCGTCGTCTACCACCGCCACGGGTGGACGTACGGCGTGCTTCGCTTGAACACGACAATCTGACGGTTGAAGGACCGAGGCGCCCCGGGCACCATGCCCGGGGCGCCTCCGTGTGCGCTGTGAGCGTTAAATACGTCCATAGTTCGCGCGGGCGTTTTCCACTTTTGGGCAGTTAGTTCGTAAACTAATGGGTGGATTTGACTAGTCCGCTCTACAAGGGGGCGGGCGATTAACGTCAGGAGCTATTCGTGTCGA
>CAKMQM010000099.1:0-11382 GCA_927911615.1 uncultured Xylanimonas sp. | reverse complement strand
GGCGTCGGGGATGCTCCTCGGGTTGAGCGGTCCAGCTCTCATGTCGGTGACCATCATGGCGGCGCTGCCCTCGGCGCAAAACGCGTACATCGCGGCCACGCGTGCCAAGGCGGGGGAGCGCATCGCGCAGGGAACGGTCCTTGTGACGACCTTCGCATCGCTGCCCGTCGTCGTTGGAATTGCGGCGATATTCCACGCACTTGGGGTTGTTTCCTAACTCGGGTTTGTCGGCATGAGCTCTGCTCTCGGGGTGTCCGAGCGGACCCCGATCAGCAAAGAACCCGTCAAAAAGAGGCCAAAAACACGTTCTGTATCGTGGACTCTGGGAGACTTCCCGGTATATCAGCCCTAGTCTGGCTGGGAATTATCCCGTATAGACACGATTGCAAGGAACTCACTTCATGTCATCCTCCGCATCCAAATCCGCGCCCCGCGCGCGCGACTCGTGGAGCGGCCAGACAGGCTTCCTCCTGGCGGCCATCGGCTCGGCCATCGGCCTGGGCAACATCTGGCGTTTCCCCGGCGTCTCCTACTCCAACGGCGGCGGCGCCTTCCTGGTCCCGTACCTGGTTGCCCTGATCTTCGTCGGCATCCCCATGCTGTGGCTCGACTACGCGGTCGGCCACAAGTTCCGCGGTTCACCGCCGTGGGCACTGCGTAAGATCATCGGCGGCGGCGAGTTCGTCGGCTGGTTCCAGACCTTCGTCTGCTTCGTCATCATGGTCTACTACGGTGCCGTCCTCGCCTGGGGCGTGCAGTACACGATCTACTCCGTGAACGAGGCTTGGGGCGCCGATCCGACGAGCTTCTTCACTGACTCGTTCTTGCAGGTCGTTCCCGGCGACACGTTCTCCTGGGCGCCCGCATGGTCGGTGATGATTCCTCTCGCGCTCGTGTGGATTCTCGTCCTCTTCGTGATCGGACGCGGCCTATCCAAGGGTGTGGAGGCGGCTAACAAGGTCTTCCTGCCGCTCCTCGTCATCCTCTTCCTCGCGCTGGTTGTCCGCGCACTCTTCCTGCCCGGTGCCGTTGAGGGCCTCAACGCCTTCTTCACGCCGAACTGGAGCGCGCTGGCGGATCCCAAGGTGTGGCTGGCTGCCTTCGCGCAGATCTTCTACTCGCTGTCCGTCGGCTTTGGCATCATGCTGACCTACGCCTCGTACCTGAAGCCCAAGTCGAACCTGACCGGCACCGCTCTGGTCGCCGGCTTTGCGAACTCCTCTTTCGAGATCCTCGCTGGCATTGGCGTCTTCAGCGCCATCGGCTTCATGGCACACCAGGGTGGCGTCAGCGTCTCCGAGGTTGAGGGCCTGACTGGACCGATCCTCTCCTTCGTGACCTTCCCGAAGATCATCTCGATGATGCCCGGCGGGCCCCTCTTCGGCGTGCTCTTCTTCTCGTCCCTGGTCCTGGCCGGTGTCACTTCGCTGCTCTCCCTGCTTCAGGTCGTCTCCGGTGGCCTGCAGGACAAGTTCGGCTGGTCGCCCGCTCGCTCGGCTCTCGTCCTTGGTGTTCCCGCCACCGCTATCTCGCTGGTGCTCTTCGGCACCCGATCGGGCCTGAACAACCTTGACATCGTCGACAACTTCATCAACTCGATCGGCGTCGTGTCCTCGGCGATCATGTTCGCCGTGCTGTGCGCGGTCGCCGGTCCCCGCCTTGGGGTTCTCCGCGCACACATCAACTCGGTGTCCAGCGTGAAGGTCCCCAAGCTCTGGGAGCCCCTCGTCGGCATCGTCATCCCGGTCGTCCTCTTCGTCATGATGGCGATGTCCATCGTCGACCTGCTGACGAAGGGCTACGGAGAGTACCCGACGAGTTACGTGCTGATCTTCGGCTGGGGTTCCGTGGCGGTCGCGGTCATCGCGTCTCTGATTTTCACTCTCATCCCGTGGAAGCACCGCCCGGTGGACACCCACGCGACGGTCGCCCAGATCCTCGCAGACGACGCCCATGACACCGCTTCGATTGAAGGAGGCGCCAAGTGACCGCTCCCGCTATCGCTCTGATGATCCTGACGATCCTGCTCGTGTGGGGTGGCCTCGTCGCGTCCGTCGTGCTGCTGCAGGTTCTGTCGGTGCCCACCGACGAGGAGACCGAGGCCGCGCAGCGCGCTATCGAAGCCGTGGAAGCTGCGAAGCAGTAGGGTGGCACCGTGAAGCTCGTTGCCTTTGATCTCGATGACACCCTGGCGCCCTCGAAGTCGCCGCTGCCGGCCCGCATGGACGTCGCGCTGCGTTCCCTGCTGGACCACGTGGAGGTGTGCATCATCTCCGGCGGTCAGATGGGCCAGTTCCGCACCCAGGTGCTCGACAACCTGCACGCTACGGATGAGGAACTCTCTCGGCTGCACCTGATGCCCACCTGCGGCACGCGCTACTACCGCTATGAAGGTGGCGCGTGGGTCGAGCGTTACGCGCACGACCTGGATCCCGAGGTGGCCGCCCGCGCGATCGACTCGCTCGAGCGTCACGCGCGTGAGCTCGGCCTGTGGGAGTCCAACCCGTGGGGCAACATCATCGAGGACCGCGGCTCGCAGATTACCTTCTCCGCCCTGGGTCAGGAGGCTCCGCTCGACGCGAAGCGCGCCTGGGACCCGGACGGCACCAAGAAGGCCGCGCTGCGTGACGCCGTGCAGCCCGACGTGCCCGAGCTCGATGTTCGCGGCGGGGGCTCGACCTCGGTCGACATCACCACCCGTGGCATCGACAAGGCGTTCGGCATGGGCAAGCTCGTCGAAGAGACGGGCATCCCTGCTTCCGAGATGCTCTTCATTGGCGACCGCCTGGATCCGGAAGGCAATGACTACCCCGTCAAGGCCGCCGGCTACGCGACGCGCGCCGTGTCCGGATGGGAAGAATGCGTGGACGTCATCGACGAGATCGTGGCATCCATGAGCTGACCCGTCGCAGTAAACGATGACGAGGCCGGGGGCTGGGTATCCAGCTCCGGCCTCGTTGTGTGCGGCTGCGGTGGTTTCGGCGATCGTACGGCCGCAGCGCAATGCGGTGACGCGTTACTGCGCGCCGATGCCCCTGGTCGCCCAGAAGACGACGGCGGATGCGGCTGCAACGTTGAGCGAGTCGACCCCGTGGTCCATGGGGATCTTGACGGTGTAGTCGGAGGCCGCGATGGTGCGCCGTCCCAGGCCGTCGCCTTCGGTGCCCATCACCATAGCGAGGCGGGCGTCCGGACCCTGGAGGGCGGGCAGCGCAGCGAAGTCGTCGAGGGACACCGAATCGTCCGACAGAGCCAGCGACGCGACCGTGAAGCCATCCTCCTGGAGGGTGGCGATGTCGCCGGGCCAGGACTCGAGGCGGGTCCACGGCACCTGGAAGACGGTCCCCATGGAGACACGCACGGATCGTCGGTAGAGGGGATCAGCGCACTGCGGGGTCACGAGGACAGCATCGACGCCGAGGGCGGCGGCGCTACGGAATACTGCGCCCACATTCGTGTGGTCGACGAGGTTCTCTAGGACGACGACGCGACGCGCCGGGGCACCGCCCCGAGCAGTTGCGAGCAGGTCGGCGAGGGTCGGCAGGACGGGGCGCTGCATGGCGGCGAGGGCGCCGCGGTGCAGGTGGAAGCCGGTCATCTGCTCTAAGACATCCTCGTCGGCGACGAAGATCGGAATGTCCGCGCCTTCGGGACTACCTGTTGCCGCCTCGATGAGGTCGGTGAGGGTCGGCAGCCAGCGCCTCGACATGAGGAACGAGCGCGGGCTGTGGCCGGCGCGGATCGCGCGTTCGATGACGTTCGCGGATTCGGCCATGTACAGGCCGCGTTCCGGTTCGATCTTGGAACGAAGTTTGACGTCTTTGAGGCGCGTGTAGTCGTCCAGGCGCGAATCTGCGCTCAGATCCGCGCTGGTGAGCTCGATAATCACGGCGGTCCCTTACGCCCGCTGGAGGGCGCGCGAGACCTCGCCCGGCCAGGACGGGCCTTCGAAGATGAAGGCAGAGAACGCCTCGACCAGGTCTGCGCCCGCGCTGATCATGCGCAGCGCGTCCTCGGGTGAGGAGATGCCGCCCGTGCCGATGAGGATCTGCTCGTCGTCAAGGTGTCGTGCCACCAGGGACACGACCTCCAGCGCACGGGGCAGAAGCGGAGCGCCGGAGACGCCGCCCTCGCCCAGGTCGTGGTTGATCGTCGTGTTCGTGGCGACGACGCCCGCCAGGCCGAGCTCCTTCGTCAGCTCGACGACGGCGACGATGTCCTCGTCGGCCAAGTCGGGAGCGATCTTGACGAAGAGCGGCATGACGCGATCGGGAGCACCTGCCTCGCAGCCACGGCGGGCGGCCTGCAGGATCGGGCGCAGGTGATCGACGGACTGCAGGTCGCGCAGGCCGGGCGTGTTGGGGGAGGAGACGTTCACGACGACAAAGTCCACCCAGTGGGCGAGTGTCTTCGCGCAGTACTCGTAGTCCGCGGGGCGTCCGCCTCAGACGTCACCTTGTTCTTGCCGATGTTGGCACCGACGATTGCGGCGCGGCCCGCAGGAGTAGAGCGCAGCTCGCGCAGCTTCTCGGCGGCGGCATCTGCTCCGGCGTTGTTGAAGCCCATGCGGTTACGCAGGCCGCGTTCCTCCATGAGTCGCCACAGGCGCGGCGCGTCGTTGCCGGGCTGGGGACGAGGAGTCACGGTACCGATCTCGACGAAGGCGTAGCCGAGGGCGCACATGCCGAGCACGGCCTCGGCGTCCTTGTCCATGCCAGCTGCCAGACCGAGGCGGGACGGGAGGCGACGCTCACCCAGGGTCAGGGGAACCTCGACGCCGCCAACCATTCGCGTGGGGGAGTGCGTCGGATCGAGGTGACCCAGCGTGGCGCGCATGAGTCCACGCGTCGGGGCGAATCGTCCGGCCAAGGAAATCGCTCCCAGACCCCAGTGGTGTGCATCCTCCGGGTTGGAACGCGAGATGAAGTGTGTGAAAGCCCAGTTGTACGCGCGTCGGATCATGCTTCCTAGGATAGTTGATCAGTCCCACCATGCCCACCACCACCGCATGGATGATCCGTCTCGAATGAGCACACGCATTTCATCCGGCGGGACCGCATCCTCGTCGAGGCCGAGTACAGAAGCGAGGGTGAGCCAGTGCTGGTAGCTCGGATAGCGCTCCTCGTCGATGGGAGATCCGGTGTGAGCAATGATTGCGGATTCGGGGACGAGCACCGTGTCGATGCTGACGCGTTCGTCCCGGCGAGGTGCGCGAATGACGTAGCCTTCGAGACTGAGCCCGTCGATGCGGGAGGCGGCCCGTAGGAGGTCTACGATCCGTGGGGCGTTGTTCTGCCGATCGTTGCGCGCGTCCTTCGGCAGCAAGGATACGAGCCGACGGGCATCCGTCCCCGATAGGTCCGCGAAGCGCGCGTAGTCGCCCAGGTCCCACCCATCGCACAGGTAGGGAGCTAACAGAGCGGAGATGCCTCGATCCTCAAGCCAGCGAGGTGGGCCGTACATGCCTTCGGGGCAGGGCTCCTCCTCATTGAGCATGACGTCGCAGGTGGCGGGCAGCGTGATCGTTGTGTGCATGATGCTTCCTTGTCGTTCGAGACGGAGCGCCGATGCTCCGACACGGACAGGATCATGCACGCGAGGACGTGGCGGCCAGCGCCGCGGCACACCCTGTGGATAACGGGAGAGCCGCCAGGTGCCCTGTGGATAAAGCGCATCGGCGCGCCCATGTGGATGGGGCGGGGCCGACGAAAATAAGGACTACTTCGGGAACTGACCGCGGTCGACCTGCGGGCGCGGCGAACGCCAGCGGCGCGGCATGATCATGCGGGAGAATGTGTAGTAGGCGGTACCGGAGGGAATGTCCTCGCGGGGGTGTGCCTCGGTAAAGACACGCTTGATTGTGCGCCACACGAAGAATGCCTCGATGGCGGTGACGATGAAGGAGCCGTACATGAGAATGGACGACCCATAGAGCATGTACGCCTGGTACTGCAGCGGGACCTTGTTGCCGAACATCGACAGCACCATGATCAGGATGATGGACACCATCATGACGGCGAGGATCCACTCGGAGAAGGAGTGGCGCGCGTCGACGTAGTCACGCACGAAACGACGTGCGCGTCCCTTGTCGCGGGCCGGCAGGTACTTTTCCTCGCCGGTGATCATCGCGCGCTGTTCAGCGTCGAAACGCGCGTTGCGGGCGGCGCGGGCGGCACGCTTGGCCTCCTTGCGGTCCTTGGGGACCAGGGGGCGGATGCGGGCGGCCTCGGCTGCCTTACGCTTCGGCGTGGGGCGGCCCTTCTTGCCGTCGGGCGTCGTGGAGACGGGCTCGACATTCATCGAGGTCTCGTCGTTATTGTTCTTGCTTCGTCCAAACACGCTTCAAGGCTAGCGGATAGCCCACCCGCCTCGCACTCCCATGGTCTACCCTGGTCGTATGGCTGATACTTCACATGCACTGTCCACGTCCGTTTTGAAGGAGCGCCTGGAGGCTGCTTTCCCGTCCCTGCTGGAGGAGCTCACGCAGCTCGTTGCGATTCCGTCGGTATCGTCGGATCCCGCTCATGCGGCTGACGTGGAGCGCAGCGCTGAGCATATCCGTGAGCGTTTCGCCGCTCTGGGCTTGGAGGCCAAGGTTCTCCGTGAGACCGCCGCTGATGGCACCGAGGGCAAGCCTGCCCTCGTCGCGCACACGCCTCACATTGAGGGCGCACCGACCGTCCTGCTGTACGCGCACCACGACGTGCAGCCGGTCGGCGAGCTGAGCCGCTGGAGCATGGATCCCTACAAGGCTGAGGTTCGCGGCGATCGCATTTACGGCCGTGGTTCCTCCGACGACGGCGCCGGCATCACGGTGCACCTCGGTTCCCTGTCGATTCTGGGCGATGACCTGCCGGTCAACGTCGTCGTATTCATCGAGGGCGAGGAAGAGATCGGTTCCCCCTCGTTCACGGCATTCCTCGATGCCCACAAGGATGAGCTCGCCGCCGACGTCATCGTTGTGACGGACTCGTCGAACTGGAAGGTGGGCGAGCCCGCCGTCACGTCGACGCTGCGTGGCAACGCGATCGTGACCGTCGACGTGACCGTCGCCGATCACGCGGTGCACTCGGGCGCGTTCGGTGGCCCGCTGCTCGACTCCGTCGCGATTTCCTCGATGCTCATCGCCTCGCTCTTCGACGAGAAGGGTGATGTGGCGGTGCCGGGCCTGGGCGGCTCGGATCACGCGGACGTGGATTGGCCGGAGGAAGAGCTGCGCGCCGCGGCCGGCATGGTTGAGGGACTGCAGCTGGCGGGCTCGGGTGACATCGCCGCCCGTATGTGGACCAAGCCGTCGATCTCGGTGATCGGTTTCGACGCTCGCCCGGTCTCCAACGCCTCGAACACGATCGCCCCGCACACGCGCTTCCGCCTGTCGATGCGCACGGTGCCGGGCGTGGATCCCACCGAGGCCCAGGCGAAGCTCGTCGACTACCTGCTCTCCCATGCCCCCTTCGGTGCGCGCGTCGAGGTCACTGCTGAGGACGCGGGTGCCGGCTACCAGGCCGACATGGATTCCCCCGTGACCAAGGCTCTGCACGAGTCCCTCACCGAGGCCTGGGGCGTTCCCTCGGTCAACATCGGTGTGGGCGGCTCGATCCCGTTCATCTCGGACTTCCAGCGCATCTTCCCCAGTGCCCAGGTCGTCGTCACCGGCGTCGAGGATCCGCTGACGAACGCCCACTCCGAGGACGAGTCGCAGTCGATCTCCGACCTGAAGGCCGCGATCCTCGCCGAGGCGCTTCTGCTGACGCGCGTGGCGTCCCTGTGAAACGTGTCGTTGTCGCCGGTCGGTGGGATGGGGGAGTTCCCGCCGCGCCGACCGGCGAGGCGCTCGACGCCATCCGCCGGGGTGTCGTAGACGGCGCTTCGGAGCCGACAGTGCTCACGGTTCCGTTCGGAACCGGACCCACCTTCGACGAGGCCGTGGCTGCGTTGGGTTCCCAGGCCTCGTTCGTGCGCGTGCCCACCCAGGCCTCGTCGTCGCGTGAGGCAGGCGAGCGCGTCGCGGATTCACTCCGCAACGGCGCCGCCGTGATTGTCGAAGGCGGGCATAATTCCTCACCCGATTGCGGCGCCGGGTTTCTCGAAGGCCTCCTGGACGTTCCTAGCATCGATCCGAGGCAACCTGAGGCATTCGCCGATGCCCTCACGCGCGCGCAGAGCCTCGTGGCCGAAGCGGGTGTGGACCTCGTGTGCGCGGCTTCGACCCAGCGCCCGCTTTTGGGCCTCGACTCGGTCCTCGCCGTTGCTCCAGATCTGGAGCCGATTGAGGCACAGGACACCGCTCTTACTGCCGCTCTGACACAGGTGTTCGCCCATCGTCCGCTTGGGCGCCACCAGCTGCTCGAAGGAGCGGACGTACACCCGGCTCGCCAGCGCGGATCCGGTGCAGGTGGCGGCGTCGGAGCCGTCATCGCGGCCATCGGTGGGCGCATTGCAGCGACGGGCGACCTGCTGTCTTCGCTCCTGGGTCTGGAAGCGATCATTGATGGCGCGGACCTCGTGATCGTCGCCGAGCCCGAACTGGCCTCCCCAGTGCTTGCTGAGTCGACCCTTGACTGCGTGGCTCGCGTTGCTGCGACGCATGCCCTGCCGGTTGTCGCCATCACCCACAGGTCCAGCCTGTCGCACTTTGAGAAGGCCGAATGGGGGCTGCACGGTGTCTTTGAGACGGAGGGAGCCGTCGCGCTCGAAGACGCTGGACGCCGCGTCGCCCGTACCTGGTTACGCTAAGCGCGCACTCCACCCGTGGCGCAGGACGCCTGCGGGGGAGTAGTGTGTCAAGCGAATACATCTATTCGTCACGAAAAGGAGCATCATGTCCGAGTCCGCAATTCAGGCTCCCACCCACGAGGTCATCCTCACCGACGTCGCCGCTGCGAAGGTCAAGAGCCTCCTCGAGCAGGAGGGTCGCGATGACCTGCGCCTGCGCATTGCCGTTCAGCCGGGCGGCTGCTCCGGCCTGATCTACCAGCTGTACTTCGACGATCGCACGCTCGACGGCGACGCGATTCGTTCCTTCGACGGCGTCGAGGTCGTCGTCGACCGCATGAGCGTGCCCTACCTGAGCGGTGCCACGATCGACTTCGCTGACACGATTGAGCGTCAGGGCTTCACGATCGATAACCCGAACGCCCAGAACACCTGCGCCTGCGGTGAGTCCTTCCACTGAGCAGAAAGAACACCATCTCATGATGTCCTCTCTGCGCCGCTTCGGCGCCCTCGCCGGCGCAGCCGCGCTTGTCCTCGGACTCGCGGCATGCACTGACGCGACCTCGTCGTCTACGTCTTCCGCCCCCGCGGACATCGATTACTCCGCCTGCTCGACGGACGATTCCGCCGAACAGGTCGCGAACGTTGACCGTAGCGGCAAGGGTAACTTCCCGGCTGTCTCCGGTGACGACACCCCCGTGATCGCCGCAGGCAAGGGAAGCGAGCCGACCGACAAGGTCCTTGTCAAGACCCTCAAGCAGGGTGACGGAGCGGTCGTGTGCCCGGGCGCGACGATCAAGGCGAACTACGTGGGCGCCCTGTGGGACGGCACCGTTTTCGACTCGTCCTACCAGCGCGGCGAGGCCAGCGAGTTCTCCCTTAACCAGGTCGTCAAGGGCTGGACCTACGGCCTGGCGCACACCCACGTCGGCGATCGCGTCGAGCTCGTGATTCCGGCCTCTCTCGGCTACGGCGACCGGGCGAATGCAAAGATTCCCGCTAACTCGACCCTCGTCTTTGTCGTGGATATCGTGGGCGTCGCGACGCAGGACGTCGCAGATGACTCCGTTCTCAGCAGTGGAGTCGCGACCGGCGAGGAGCTTCCCGCGGGGATCACCGTTTCCGGTGACCCTGGCGCCGAGCCCACCCTGACGATCGACGAAAGCGTTGCTGCCCCCACCGAGCAGAAGATGTACACGATTTACAAGGGCACGGGAGAGGCGCTGACCTCTGATCAGACTGTCCTGTACAAGCAGGTCGTTGGTGGTTTTGGCGCTAAGGGCCAGACTCAGTCGTCGTGGAGCCAGGATCCTCTTCAGGCTCCCGTCGCGCAGGCTGATCTCGTGGGAGTGACCGTGGGATCGCGCATCCTCATCGTGGCCCCGATCCCGCCTCAGGAAGCGCAGTCCGGCCAGGAGGCGACCCCCACGCAGGCGACGGTCTTCGTCGTCGACATCGTGGGTACTTCTTCGATGCAGTAACCGCGTCACGACCTTGGTCGACGGTAGCGGGCGGCTCCCAGTGGGGGAGCGCCCGCTACCCGTTAGAATGGGGTCATCGCGTCGATTTGGCCGACATATGCAAGGAGAGCTTCCATGAGTGAAGAAACCGTCACTATCCTGGTTTTCAGCGACGATAAGGATCGCCGTCACGCCGTCGTCAACGGCATTGGCCTGCGTGCTTCCAAGGACACGCCCCGCATCGAGTGGGTCGAGGCCGCAACCGGTTTCGGCGTTCGCGATGCCTTCGATCAGCAGGATTTTGCGTTGCTGATCCTCGACGCTGAGGCGAAGAAGGAAGGCGGCATGTCCATCGCTCAGGACCTGCGCGAGACCCGTGACGGCGTTCCCCCGATCGTTTTCCTGACCGCCCGCGCCCAGGACGAGTGGCTGGCCACCTGGCCGGAGCCGCCGCTGTCGTGGCCGATCCGATCGACCCGATCATTCTTCAGGAGACCGTCGCCGACGTGCTGCGTGGAGCCAAGTGATGGTCACGCAGGATTGGGCGCCGATCATTGCCGCCCTCACCGCCGGCGAGAGCCTCGACTACGGCCAGTCCTACTGGCTGATGGACCAGGTCATGAGCGGCGAGCTCGGCGAGGCGCGTCTCGCATCCTTCCTGACCGCGATGGCCATCAAGGGCGCCACGGTCGATGAGATCCACGGCCTGGCTGATGGCATGCAGGATCACGCGGCACACGTCGAGCTGCCCAGTCGCGCTCTCGACATCGTGGGTACGGGCGGAGACGGATACAAGACCGTCAATATTTCGACGATGTCCGCCATCGTGCTCGCAGCGATGGGGATCCCGCTCGTCAAGCACGGTAACCGTGCGGCTACCTCGAAGTCTGGCTCGGCGGACGTGCTCGAGCACTCGGCGTCAACCTTGACTCGATGCCGACGCGCTGCGCCGCGTCTTTGACGAGGTTGGCATCGCCTTCCTTTTCGCGAACAAGATGCATCCGTCGATGCGCTTCGCAGCCCCGGTGCGCCGCGCTCTCGGCTTCCCGACGGCATTCAACGTGCTGGCCGCTGACCAACCCGGCACGCGTACAGGCGTGCGCGATTGGTGCGTCTCGCGAGGAGAACGCGCGCCTCATGGCGGGCGTGTACGCGTCGCGCGGGCTCAGCGCACTCGTGTTCCGCGGCGCGAACACCGGCCTCGACG
>CAKMQM010000098.1:0-6223 GCA_927911615.1 uncultured Xylanimonas sp. | reverse complement strand
AAGATCGCGTTCATGCGGCCGAGCATGTCGGGAGGACAGATTTCCTGGCGCAGGCTCATCTGGGTGACGTTGTAGATCGTCAGGAAGTAGGAGGAGATGACGCCGGCGGCAGCAATGATCCACGCGGCTGCAGAGGGCACGTGCACGGAGGCTGGTTGGACCGCGAGAATGACGACGCCGGCGATATTGGTTGAAACGATGCAGCGCCCGATGCCCAGGCGTGAGATCCACGCAGGTCGCGTGAGTGCACCGAGGATTCCGCCAATTGCGCCAGCGCTGAGGAGGAGTCCGAGCTGAGTCGCGCTCATGCCGAGGGTGCGTAACACGAGGATGGGCAGGAGGACCTGAACGCCCGCTCCGGCGAATGCGGCGCACGCGATGCAGGAGAAGAGTGGGAAGAGGAGGCGTTGCCCGCGTACGAAAGAGAGCCCCTCGACGATCTGAGAGCGAAGGGGTGCGTCGGAGTGGGCTGGACGAGGCTCGGGGGTGCGGATGCGCCAGATTGCCCACGTGGAGCAGACGTAGGTGGACGCTGTCAGCAGGTACGCCAGGGGAGGGGCGATGGCGCCGAGAAGCCATCCGCCCAGTCCCGGGCCTCCCGCGCGTCCACCTGATAGGACGCTTCGAGTCTCCCGTTGGCTGCCCCGATATAGCGTTTTGAGGCGATCATGGGAACGTAGGACTGATAGGCGACGTCGAAGAAGACGGTGGACAGACCCAGGAGCGCCGCGACGACCATGAGGTGGGTGAGCGCCAGTGAGGAGAATGCGTAAGCAATCGGGATGGACACGAGGGCCGCGATGCGCGCGAGGTTTGCGGCGATCATGACGCGGCGCTTGCGCCATCCGTCGACCCACGCACCAGCCGGTAGACCGACGAGGAGGAAGGCAAGGGTTTGTAGTCCCGAGAGGAGACCGATCTACGTCTCGGTCGCGTGCAGGACGGTGATCGCGATGGCCGATGTGGCCAGCGTGCCGACCTGGAAGCCCACCTGTGCGGCGGTTTGCCCTGCCCACAGGTGCATGAAGGCGGAGTTACGGGTGAGGGGATGGTGCAGCCAGCGCTGCAGTGACCCGTTCACCGTGCATCGCCGAGGCCGTGGCCCCCAGTGTGCTCGACTGTCGTCAGGCCGGCGGCGCGCAGAGCCCATGCCAGGCCGTCTTCGGAAACGGAGGGCGCGATGATATTCGCGACGTCTACGAGGGCCTCGCAGTCGTCCCCGATGCTGATGCCGACCGCTGCCGTTGCCACGGCCTCGACGTCGTTGTTGGAGTCGCCGAGTGCGACGGTGTGAGAGAGCGGAATGCCCACGTGCTGGCAGATGGCGCGGATGCCGACTGCTTTCGACAGATGCGCCGGAACGACCTCGAAGGGGATGTAGCCTTCGGCGCCCACGGAGCCGATGATCGCGCGATAGCCGTCCGGTAGGGCTGCTGTCACCCGTTCCATCGATGCTGTCTCGGGCGGGACATATGCTGTGACCTTGGTGAACGCGCCACCGTCGATGTCGACGATAAAGGGAGTGATCGACTGTGCGTATTCGATCCAGTCCTCAGGGTGTTTGCCCGCCCGGGGAACGAAGAAGTCGAGGTATCCCTCGCTGGGTCCCATCTGGTCGGGGCCCTGCCAGATGTAGAAGGCGTCGAGTTCTTCCCATAGGGCGGTCAACACATCGACGTGTTCACGAGGCATGCGCTCGTCTAGGAGAACCGTATTGCCGACGGATGCATACCCTCCGGCGCCACCGACGAGACCCTCGAAGCCGACGTCCCAAAAGCGCGGGTAGACCTCGGGCGCGGAGCGGCCCGTGCACGCGAAGAGTCGGTGTCCGCCCTCCCTGATGTGCGCCAGGGCCGCAAGCGCGGATTCTGGGATTCGCTGGCGAGAATCGCACAGCGTCCCGTCGATGTCGACAAAGACTGCACGGGGAGATGGGGACTCGTTCTCTATGTGCGTGGGGACCTCGGTGTCAGTCATAGGAACCATCTTATCTCAGGGCGAAACCGGCCTTGCACGTGCAGAATACGCCCCGCAAACGACAAATCATGCGTGCGGTCGATTGCTCAGTGGAGCGAGGACCCACACTAGAATCATCGACGATACCCGCGATGGAGCACGAAAGGCAGTTCACGACGATGGAACACGCAGCACTGACGGACGCCAACGACCTCACCCTCCTGCAAGCGGCGGCGCTTCTCTCGGGTTCGAGCGCCTGGGACTCCCGCCCAATCGCCGCGGCAGGCGTTCCCTCCTTCGTGATGAGCGACGGTCCCCACGGCGTTCGCCGCCAGCTCGGGGACGCCGACCACCTGGGAATCGCCGAGTCCGAGAAAGCGACCTGCTTCCCGACGGCCTCCGCTGTCGCGGCCACGTGGAACCCGGAGCTTGCGCGCGACATGGGCGAGGCGCTGGGGCTCGAAGCGCGAGGCCTCGGTGTCGACGTCCTGCTCGGTCCCGGCCTCAACATCAAGCGCTCGCCGCTGTGCGGGCGTAACTTCGAGTACTTCTCCGAGGACCCGATTCTTGCCGGACGCATGGCCGCGGGCCTCGTCGAAGGAATCCAATCCACGGGTACCGCAGCCTGCCCCAAGCACTTCGCCGTCAACTCTCAGGAACTGCGCCGCATGGCCTCGGATTCCATCGTGGACGAGCGCACGATGCGTGAGATCTACCTGACCGGCTTCGAGATCGTCTGTCGAGCGGCCAAGCCGCGGGCGATCATGAGCTCTTACAACCTCGTCAACGGTACCTACGCGCACGAAAACAAACACCTGCTGACCGACATCCTGCGCACCGAGTGGGGCTTCGACGGCATGGTCGTCTCCGACTGGGGTGGTTCGAACAGCGCTGTCGAGGCCGCGCGCGCTGGTGGCAGCCTCGAGATGCCCGCCCCCGGCCTGGCGGTGCCCGCCAGATCGTCGCGGCCGTCGAGGCCGGGGAATTGGACGCGGCCGACGTCTACGCGCGCGCCCAGGAAGTCCTCAACGTTGCGAGCGCTAGTGCCGGCTTGCCTGCGCCCCGGCCCTACGACCTCGATGAGCACCACGCACTGGCCACGCGCATCGCCGCCGAGGCGATCACGCTCCTGCGTAACGAGGAGGAGCTCCTGCCCCTGAGCGCCGGCACGAGCGTCGCCCTCATCGGCGATCTCGCCGACACGCCGCGCTTCCAGGGATCGGGTTCCTCCCAGGTCAACCCGACTCGCGTGGAGGCTCCGCGCGAACTGCTTGAAGCCGGGGGAGAGGCAGCTCGAGGCCTCGTTCTCGAGGGATATGCGAGCGGCTACCAGCGCCACGGCGGCACGAGCGACGCTCTCATTGCCGAGGCCGTGGCCCTCGCCGAGCGCGCCGACGTAGCGCTTGTGTACGTCGGTCTCGACGAGCTGGCTGAATCCGAAGGCCTGGACCGCCCCCACATGCGCCTGCCTGAGGGCCAGGATCGCCTCATCGAGGCGGTCGTCGCAGCCAATCCGCGCACCGTCGTCGTCCTGACCGGCGGTGCCAGCGTCGAGATGCCGTGGGCCTCGTCCGTGCCCGCGCTCGTCAACGGTTACCTGACCGGGCAGGGAGGCGCCGCCGCGATGCTCGACGTCCTGACCGGCGCCGTCAATCCGTCGGGACGCCTGGCCGAAACATACGCGCTCTCCTACGAGGACCATCCGACCGCCGCGTGGTACCCGGCGACCGGACCGCTGTCGTGCTACCGCGAAGGCCCGTTCGTCGGCTACCGTTACTTCGCGACCGCTGGCGTCGACGTTGCTTTCCCCTTCGGCTACGGCCTGTCCTACTCGAGCTTCGAATACTCCGACCTCGCCGTCAACGAGGACGGGGCGACCCTCACGGTCACCAACACCTCTGCGCGTGACGGTGCCGAGGTCGTCCAGCTCTACGTGAGCGCACCCGGTGGTGTGTTCGGTCCCGCGCGCGAGCTCAAGGGTTTCGCAAAAGTTGAGGTTGGCGCCGGAGCATCGGTGAGCGTGAGGATTCCCTTCGACCGCTACACGTTCCGACACTGGGAGACGTCGCGCGCAGCGTGGGAAACCGAGGCAGGAACCTGGACGATCCACGTGGGACGCAACGTCTCCGACACGCCGCTGAGTGCCACGCTCGAGGTCGAAGGAACCACGCCCTCGCCGATCGACCCGGCCCTCGGCCACTACCTGAACGCCGACGTCGCGCACGTCACCAACGGAGAGTTCGCCGTCCTGCTGGGACGGACGATCCCGACCGCTCACCCCGCGGACGACCTCGTCGCCTCCGACCCACTGTCCGAGATGACACGCGCCAAGACCTGGCTCGCCCGCGTCGCCGGACGGGGGCTCCACGCCCTCAAAGCGAAGGCGGACGCGAAGGGAACCCCGGACCTCAACATCCTCTTCGTCCTCAACATGCCATTCCGAGCTATCGCGAAGATGAGCAACGGTGTGGCAAGCCCGGACATGGTGGACGCGATCCTCCTCGCAGTGAACGGACACCCCCTGCGGGGCCTCACCCGAGCAGCCATCGGCTTTATCTCCAACGCCCGCGCGAATAAGGCCACCCAGCGCGAACTCGACCAGACCCGATGACGCGGCCCCAGCCTCGCCACTCTCAACTGACGTAAAGGAACACTCATGCAGGCTCTTACCCGGTGGTGGAAGAACTTCGAATCCAAGCACCCGACGGTCGCGCAGTTCATCATCTTCTTCATCCTCTCCAACGGCATTACGGTGCTGCAGCTGGTTCTCATGCCGGCGTTCAAAGCGGTTTTCGCGCACACGAGCCTCGTTGATACGGCCTTCCAGTTCCTGCCGGTCGGCGTCTCGCACGGGCACACGGTCTTCCTCTTCGACTACCCGGCCGGTTCCATGTCGGTGGGTGGGGGCGGCGGCCTCGCGTACTTCCTCGCCGTCGAGATCACCCTGCTGATTGCCCAGGTCATCAACTTCTTCGCCCAACGCAACGTCACCTTCAAGTCCAACTCGTCGGTGGGCAAGGCGGCCTTCTGGTACGCGGTGGCCTACGTCGTCATTACGATCGCGGCGGCCGCCCTCCAGGTCCTCTACAAGGACCCGATCTACGCGTGGGCGATTTCAACGATGGGCGCGGGCGGCGAAACGTTTGCCGACGTCATCACGATGATCATTAACGCCGCCATCTCCTTCTGGGTGTTCTTCCCCATCTTTAAAGTGATCTTCAAGCAGGAACCCTCTCAGGAGGACGCGCAGGTCAGCGCAGCACAGTAAACTACTGGCAGACTTCACGAGAGGAGACTCCATGAGCGCGCCGCTGCTGACGGTGATCGTGCCCGCCTACAACTCCGAGGATTACCTCGACCGGGCGCTGACCACGCTCGTCGGATACGGCGATGAACTCGAGGCGATTGTCGTCAACGACGGATCGAAGGACCGCACTGCGGAGATCGCCGACGAGTGGGCTGCTCGCTACCCCTCCGTGAAGGTCATCCACCAGGAGAACAAGGGCCACGGCGGCGCCGTCAACGCCGGCCTCGCTGCCGCCACCGGCACGCACGTGCGCGTCGTCGACTCCGATGACTGGCTGGACCGACGCGCCACAAACGCCGTTCTCGACGTCCTGCGCGAGGAACGCGAGGCCGGGCGTGACCTCGATCTGCTCGTCACCAACTACGTCTACGACAAGCAGGGAAAGTCGGTCAAGGCCGTCATCCGCTACCGCAACGTTCTGCCTCGCGGACGCACCTTCGGTTGGGCCGATCTGCGCCGATGCCGCTACGACCAGTACCTCATGATGCACGCCCTCACGATGCGCACCGAGGTCGTGCGGGCCTCCGGGCTGGTCATGCCCGAGCACACGTTCTACGTGGACTACCTGTACTCGTTCGTGCCGCTGCCCTACATTTCGACGATCCGCTACCTGGACGTGGACCTGTACCACTACTTCATCGGCCGTGACGACCAGTCCGTCAACGAGAAGGTCATGATCACGCGCCTGGATCAGCTCGCGCGGGTGAACGAGGCGATGACCCGTGCGCTGCCTCCGCGTGCCGAGGTCGAGGACAAGCTGTGGCGTTACATGGTCCACTACCTGCGCATCAATGCTGTCGTCTGCTCGGTGATGGCCCAGCTGTCGGGCACGCCCGAGCACTTGGCTCTGAAAGAACAGATCTGGGAGACCATGGACCAGATCAACCCCGAGGCCACGGATCGCCTGCGTCAGGGACCTGCTCGCCGGCCTCGTGCGCCACGCCTCCCCGAAGGTCGTGC
>CAKMQM010000097.1:0-4857 GCA_927911615.1 uncultured Xylanimonas sp. | reverse complement strand
CTCCTGGCGATCACCGCACCCTGGATCACGCGCATCTTCACGACCGACCAGACCGTCATCGACTACGCGACCGTCGCCCATCATCGTCGGCGCCCTGCTTCCAGCCCATCGCCGGCTACGTCTTCCTCCTCGACGGCGTGCTCATCGGCGCGGGCCGAGGCCGCTACCTGGCCGTCGCCGGCATCGTCAACCTGGTCGTCTACGCACCCCTCCTGTGGGTCATCGCCCACTCCACCTCGCTCACGGCGCGCCCCTCGCTGGCTCTCGCGATGGTCTGGCTCGCCTACTCGGCCGTCTACACCGGCATGCGGGCCCTCACCAACGGGCTCGGCGCCCGCTCTCTCTAGCCGATCGACGAGGCCGGGGCTGCCCTCGTGCAAACCCCCGGTTCCGCGCGGGGTCGGCGTCCCGGCGGGGCGAGCCCAGGCCTCGTCCCGAGGAGCCCAATCGTGACCAGAAACGCCCTAGCGAAGACGCTGCCACCCGTGTAAAGTGGGTAGCTGGACTATCCGCACCCGCGGCCAGTCCAGCAGGCCCTCACAGGCCATACGCAACGCCCTCCTGTCACGGACCGTCCGTGACCGTAAAGACCATAGGAGGTGGGAACCAACGTGCGTAACTACGAACTGATGGTGATCCTCGATCCTTCGATCGACGAGCGCACCGTCGCCCCCATGATGGAGAAGTACCTGGCACCCGTGGCTGCCAACGGCGGATCCGTCGAGAACGTTGACGTCTGGGGCAAGCGCCGCCTTGCTTACGACATCCTCAAGCGTTCTGAGGGCATCTACGTCGTCATCGACATGACCACGACCCCCGAGGTCGCTCTCGAGATCAACCGCCGCATGGGCATCGACGAGACCATTCTCCGTACGAAGCTCCTGCGCCCCGACGCTCACTGAGCCGACACCACACCCTCTAAGCCCGAGGAGCCGACATGGCCGGAGATACCGTCATCACTGTCATCGGTAACCTGACCGCTGACCCCGAACTGCGTTGGACGCAGTCCGGCGCCGCGGTCGCCGATTTCACGGTGGCCTCCACCCCCCGAACCTACGACCGTAACGCCGGTGAGTGGCGCGACGGCGACACCCTCTTCATGCGCTGCTCCGTGTGGCGCGAGACCGCTGAGAACGTCGCCGAGTCGCTGCGTAAGGGCATGCGCGTCATCGTTCAGGGTCGCCTCACCCAGCGCTCGTACGACACCCAGCAGGGTGAACGTCGCACGGTCGTTGAGCTGCAGGTCGACGAGGTCGGCCCCTCCCTGCGCCGCGCACGCGCGCAGGTCACCCGCACCGCCCCCTCCGGTGGCGGCGGCTACCAGTCCGACAACCGCGGCCAGCAGGCGCGCCCCAGCAGGGCGGCGGTTACGGCGGCGGCCAGGGTGGATATGGCCAGGGTGGCGCCAACTACGGCGCACCGACCGGCGGCTCCCCCGAGGACCCGTGGCGCTCCGCCCCCGCTGGCGGCGCCACCTCCTTCGGCGACGAGCCCCCGTTCTAAAGTCGCGTGCCCCGGCACCTACGCCGGAAAGCGCCACGTCGAAGACAACACGCTTGGGGCGGCACAGTCCGCCCGGATTCACTAGGAGACCATCATGGCGAAGCCCCAACTTCGCAACAAGCCCATCAAGAAGAAGGCCAACCCGCTGAAGTCGGCCAAGATCGAAAAGATCGACTACAAGGACACCGCTCTGCTGCGTAAGTTCATCTCGGACCGCGGCAAGATCCGCGCCCGCCGCGTGACCGGTGTTTCCACCCAGGAGCAGCGCAAGATCGCTCGCGCCGTCAAGAACGCGCGTGAGATGGCTCTGCTGCCCTACTCCACGACCGGCCGCTGATAAGGGAAGGACACAGCTGATATGGCTACCACGAAACTGATCCTCACCCACGACGTCCCCAACCTCGGCCACGCCGGCGAGGTCGTCGAGGTCAAGGCTGGCTACGCCCGCAACTACCTGGTCCCCCGCGGCTTCGCCGCCAAGTGGACCGCCGGCGCGCAGAAGCAGATCGACCAGATCGCCGCTGCTCGTCGCCGCCACGAGATCGCCACGATCGACGACGCTCGCGCCGTGCGCGACGCCCTCCAGGGTGCCGTTGTCGAGATCTCCGGCAAGGTTGGCAACTCCGGCCGCCTGTTCGGCGCCGTCTCCGCTGCTGCGATCGCTGACGCGGTCAAGGAGCAGCTGGGCCAGACCATCGATCGTCGTCGCGTCATCATCGCCTCGCCCATCAAGGCCGCTGGCGACTACACGGTGACCATCGGCCTGCACCCCGAGGTGTCCGCGAACCTCAAGGTCCGCGTTATCGCCACGAAGTGACGGCTTCACGCATCGGTTGAATGCTGAAGGGTTGGCCCCCCGCTCATGCGAGCGGGGGCCACCCCTTTTGCTGTGCCTGCAAGATCTGACGTTCGTCTACGACACGTCATTGCTTGTCCCCTCGGGAGCGCGGCAACGGAGGGCACACGATGGGAGCACATACGCTCACATCTGGATAGGTTGTGCGCATCCGGATAGGTTGTTCGCTTGTGGATAGGTTATTAACCTATCCGGATGTCCGTAACCTATCCGGATCGTCGTTTCCTATCCACATGCGCATACGCCCCTGTGAACACACCGCGGGCCCCGAGGATGCTCCTCGGGGCCCGCAGCATCGGCGCTAGGACGCGCGGCTAGTTTCTTCGGCCGCCATTGTTGTTGCCGTTGTTATTGCCGCCGTTATTGTTCCCGCCGTTGCCGTTGTTGGAACCGTTGCCGCCGTTGTTATTGCCGCCGTTGCCGTTGTTGGAACCGTTGCCATTGTTGCCGTTATTCCCGTTGCCGCCGTTCTCCGAATTCTCGGTGGGCTCGGCGGAGGGCGTCTCGGTGGGGGTAGGCGTCTCGGTGGGCTCGGCAGCGGACTGCGGGGCGTCGGTCGTCGCGCTCGGCGCGGGCGTGGGTGCGTTGTTGTGCACCTTGCGGTTGGACTCGACCTTCCAGGGGAAGTCGTCGCCCGGCAGGTTCGCGGTCGCCGGCTTCATGTAGTCGATCCACACGTCGACCGGCCAGTCGCCGCCGTGGAACTGATCGAGGCCGCCCACGTCATCCAGGGGCACCGAGTTACCGGCATCATCGGACTGGTACATCGACACGGCGGTCACCATGCCGGGCACGAAGCCCACGAACTGGGCGGAGAGCTGCTCCGAGGAGGTACCGGTCTTACCGGCCGTCGTCAGTCGCGCGATCGCGGAATCAACGTTAGCGGCGGTGCCTTCGCCCTTCGTGACGGCCTCGAGGGCAGGCATGATCGAGGAGACTTCCTCGACCTCGAAGACGCGCTTAGGAGCCACGTCGCCGCTGTAGAGCAGCTTGCCGTTCGAGTCCTCGACCTTCTTGACGATGTGGGCGGTGACGCGCTCGCCACCGTTCGCGATCGTCGAGTAGGCGGTCGTCAGGTCGATGTTGTGCGGCGAGGAGGGGCCCAGGACGTTGAGGAGCTCATCGTTCAGGCCGACCGTATCCTCGGGGATGCCCGCGTCGATGGCGGCCTTGAGCGTATTCTCCGGCTCGACATCGTCGTTGAGGCCCACAAACACCGTGTTCATCGAGTAGGCGGTCGCCTTCACGAGGGTGACGTTACCGAAGGAGTAGCCGCCGTCGTTGTAGACGGGGGTGCCCATGCCTCGGAAATACTGCGGGGACTTGCCCGAGTAGGTGTCGTAGACCGTGCCACCCAGGCGCGCGTTCGCCAGCAGGGCGAAGGGCTTGAAGGACGAGCCGGCCATCGCGATGTCCTGCGTGACGGCGTTCTGCTGGCGCTTCTCGTAATCCGCGCCCGCGTACTCGGCGAGGATCTCGCCAGTGGCCGGGTCCATGGAGGACAGGGCCACGTGCTGGTGCGTCGGATCCCAGCCCTCGACCTCGTTCATGCCCTCAGCGGCCGCGACGGCCTGCTCCTGGTGCTCCTTGACGATCGTGGAGGTGATGCGCAGACCACCCTGGCTAATCTTGTCCTCGTCGAACTGGCCGGAGGCGATCAGCTCCTGCTTGACCTGAGCCATCAGGTAGCCGTTCGTGCCCGTCATCGACGCGCTATTGAGCGTGTCGGGGTCAATCGTCTCGGGGAACACCGCGGCGTCCCTCTCGGCCTGCGTGATCCAGCCGTCCTCAACCATGAGGTTCAGGTCGCGCTCCCAGCGCTCCTTCGCCTTATCGGGGTTGACGGCGGGGTCCCACGCGGAGGGCGCGGGGATGACGGCCGCGAGGAGCGCCGACTCGGACAGGGTCAGCTGAGAGGCGCCGTGGCCGAAGTACGCCTGGGCGGCCGCGTCGATGCCGTACGCGCCACGACCGAAGTAGATCGTGTTCATGTAGGCGCCGATAACCTCGTCCTTGGACTTCTCACGGTTGATCTTGATGGCCAAGACGGCTTCCTTGAGCTTGCCCGTGTAGGACGTGGTCTCGCCGATGTAGTAGCGCTCCACGTACTGCTGGGTGAGCGTCGAACCACCCTGGCGGGCGCCGCCGCGCAGGTTGTTGATGAGGGCGCGGAAGATGCCCTTCAGATCAACACCCGAGTTCGTGTAGAACGTCCGGTCCTCGGAAGCCACGATCGTCTTCGACACGTAGTCGGGCAGCGTCGTCGTATCGATGATCTGACGATTGATGTCGCCCAGCGTACCCATCTCCGTCGTGCCGTCGGCGTAGTAGACCGTGGTCTTCTGCGCGAGCGCCAGGTCATCCGGCGCGGGCACGGTCAGCGTGTTGTAGAGGTACAGGAACACGGCCATACCGGCGATGAAAGCACCCAGGAAGATGGTCAGAATTCCGAACCCGATGCGCTTGGCCCACCGGAACCTCTTCTTCGCCGGGCCCTT
>CAKMQM010000096.1:0-13299 GCA_927911615.1 uncultured Xylanimonas sp. | reverse complement strand
ATCGAGTCCGTGGACCCCAACGCGCACATCGCGACCGTGACGCGTCTGCTCGCAACCTACAACCTGACGGTCCTGCCCGTCGTCGATGAAGACGGCACCTGCACGGCGCCGTCTCGGTCGCGACGTCCTCGACGAGCTGCTGCCCGAGGACTGGCGAGACTTCGACGACGACGTGACCGACCGCATGATGGCAAGGAGCATCGATGGCTGATCGCCTGGACAACCCGATCGACAAGCGTCAGTGGTTCTTCCGCCGCTCGTCGGGCAGCGGCGACGGCTTCGGCCGCTTCGCCGAGGCCACCGCCCGTTTCATGGGCTCGCCCCGCTTCGTCCTCTACATGACGATCTTCGTCATCGCGTGGATCGGCGCGAACCTGATGCTCGCCGGCATCAGCGAGAAAGCCGCCTGGGACCCCTACCCCTTCATCCTCCTGAACCTCGCGTTCTCGACCCAGGCCTCGTACTCGGCCCCGCTGATTATGCTCGCGCAGAACCGCCAGGACGCCCGCGACCGCGTCGTGGCCGAGCAGGACCGCCTTCGCGCGGAGCGTAACCTCGCCGACACCGAGTACCTTGCCCGCGAGATCGCCGGCCTGCGCCTGGCGCTCCAGGACGTCGCCACCCGCGACTTCGTGCGCTCCGAGCTGCGCGACATGCTGGAGGGCCTGCGTGCGGAGATCGCCGCGGACGCGGCCAACAACACCTCATCGAACGAGGCGGAGGCTGAGGCCGAGGCCGATGGTGCCTTTCGTCCCCTAGAAGATGGACACACCGGCCAGTAGAGTGGAGGCCATGCCAGTCACGCTTGATTCCGTCATGGAGGCTCTCGGCCAGGTCATCGACCCCGAGATCCGCCGCCCCATTACCGACCTCAACATGGTGACCCCCGACCTGGTCACGATTGACGGTTCCTCCGTCGCCGTCAAGGTCCTGCTCACCACCGCCGGATGCCCCCTGCGCACCCAGATCACCAAGGACGTCACCGAGCGCGTGAGCGCCGTCGAAGGCGTCGAGAACGTCTCCGTCGAGATGGGCGCCATGGACGAGGCCCAGAAGAAGGCGCTGCGTGAGAAGCTCAACGGCGGTCGCCCCGAGCGCGAGATCCCCTTCTCTCGCCCCGACTCCCTCACGCGCGTCATCGCCGTCACCTCCGGTAAGGGTGGCGTCGGCAAGTCCTCCATGACCGCGAACCTGGCCGCCGCGCTGGCCGCGCAGGGCCTCAAGGTCGGCGTCATGGACGCGGACATCTACGGCTTCTCCATCCCGCGCATGCTCGGCGTGGACCACGACCCGCAGGTCATCGACGGCATGATGATCCCGCCCGTGGGCGCCGGCGGCGTCAAGGTCATCTCGATCGGCATGTTCGTGCCCGACGGCCAGGCCGTCATCTGGCGCGGCCCCATGCTCCACCGCGCCCTCCAGCAGTTCCTCGCGGACGTGTTCTGGGGTGACCTGGACGTCCTGCTCATCGACATGCCTCCGGGCACGGGCGACGTCGCGATCTCGATCGCGCAGCTGCTGCCCAACTCGGAGATCCTCGTCGTGACAACCCCGCAGGTCGCGGCCGCCGAGGTCGCCGAGCGCGCCGGTTCCATCGCCTCGCAGACGAACCAGAAGGTCATCGGCGTCGTCGAAAACATGTCCTTCCTGCCTCAGCCCGACGGCTCGCGCCTGGAGATCTTCGGCTCGGGCGGCGGCGAGTCCGTCTCGCAGCGCCTGACCGCGCAGCTGGGCTACTCCGTGCCGCTGCTGGCCCAGGTGCCCCTCGACATTGCGCTGCGTGAGGGCGGCGACCGTGGCGAGCCCGTCGCCGTCGCTTCGGGTCCTGCCGCCGAGGAGCTCACTGCCCTCGCCAAGCAGCTGTCGTCGGCGAACCGCGGTCTGGCGGGCCGCCCCCTTGGGGTCTCCCCCATCCAGCATTGAGCCCACGCGGCTTCGCCCCGGCCTCGTCCCCATCGACGAGGCCGGGGTTTCGTCTCCTTGCCAGGTGAGGTTTTCACGTATTTTCGGAGCGCCAGCGCGCCCTTGCGCATCCTCGCCTGTACCCTGATGCCTGGGGAGGCATCAACGCGCAGGCGTACCTCACCCAGGCGATCAAACACGAGTGAGGATACGGCGATGGCGGACAAGGCCCAGACGTGGGTGTACACCGAGGACTACGTGGCGGAAAGCGACGCGCTGACCGCCGCACGCGCCGTCGCTACCGAAATGGGTGCTTCCCCCGTGTCCGCTGGCACCGGTGCGCCCTGCGTATGCTGGCGGCCGTCTCCGGCGCCCGCGCGGTCCTGGAAGTGGGCACGGGCGCGGGCGTATCCGGCCTGTGGCTGCTGGACGGCATGGCTGCCGACGGCGTCCTCACGACGATCGACTCCGAGTCTGAGCTGCTGGGCCATGCGCGCCGCAACTTCGCCGCCGCAGGCCTGTCCTCGCATCGCACGCGCCTCATCGCCGGGCGCGCTCTCGACGTGCTGCCGCGCATGGCTGCCCGCGGCTACGACATGGTCGTCTTGGACGGCGACCTGGAGGAAACCCCTCAGTACCTCGATCACGCGGTGCGCATCCTGCGCCCCGGCGGAACGATCGCTTTCGTGCACGCCCTGTGGCGCGACCAGGTGGCTGACCCCGCGCGCCGCGACGCGCTCACCGTCGTCGCCCGCGAGGTCGTCAACTACCTGCGCGACTCCGACGAGTTCGTGCCCGCGCTGCTGCCCGTCGGCGACGGCCTGGCGGTTGCCGTGAAGCGCTGAGCGCCCCCCTTCACGCAGAAGCGGCGGAACAGGAAATCCTGTTCCGCCGCTTCATCTCTATCTGTCAGATGGCCGCTCCGAGAGCTTCGGTAGACTACACGTCGCGTGTCCTACAAATGAATTCCTGCAGTCGCCCAAGATCATGACTCCAAAACAGCGCAAGACCCGCTTCCTGAGCTTCGACCAAATTCTGCACCTTAAACACACCAGAAAGAACTGCTGCAGGCACAATGCCTTGTGTACCAAATTGCGACAACCAGCCAGTGACTTTCGCAAGGGTATCGTGATTGACGCGCTTATAACTATTGACTTCAGAATTCGAAACCTTCGCCTCGATTGCCAGAATTCTTCCATCGTACAGACGGGCGATAAGATCAGCTTTATGCCCTCCGAGCGCAGACTCGAGACAAAACTCACCGACATCTGGCGCTTGAACTGGAGTATGAACAGTCCTTCTTTCGACACGTCGCAGACCTACATCCTCCAAGGCGAGAGCAATTGCCTGCTCCTGGAAATCTTTAGCCTCGGAGCGCCTCCTCGTCTGAGATCTGCTCGAGGCAATGATCGCAGTCGAGGAAACCACAGCAACTTGCAGTTCATCACTAGTTGGCACTCTATCCTCGTAAAACCAAGGAAAACGCCACGGATCAATGCTTGCACAAATCACTCGCGTGACGCGTTCGGCAACGTCTGGATCGCTATCAAAGGCTGCGGCGGATAGCTTGATATCAGCGAGCACCTTCAGATCGTCATCACTGATGAATGGAGACGCCAAATAGCGAAGAGCATATCGCTTATCTTCATCAAGTAAATATCTACGCACAACTGATGTGAGATCACGCAAATTGTTACTATCAGCCAGAAGATCAGATACGTGCACACGGTAATGCTCGAAGTCTGAAATATATCCCGCATGCGACTCAGCAATGCGTTTGGCCTTAAAATCGTCAATCGATCGCGCAACATCCCAACTGAGTTGCTCCTCGGACCAGACCGGCGGCATAATCTGACGCAACATTAATTATCGCCCTTCCCGAAGAAGATCAAAACTTGGCACCATAAGACGTTCCATTTCCTTAGGCTCAAACTTGGTCAATCCACCCGCATATGTTCTACCATCGACCAGTTCAATATTTCTATTCAAATATTGGAGAAGCAAATCCACATCCTGATCAGAATATTTGGCCCTCGGATAGAGGCCATGAACGACATTAATATGACCTGCACAAACACAATTTTTCACAAAACGAGGCGGGCGGCGCGCCATGTATGTAGCTAGAATCGGAGCCGGCTCACCCAAACCCACACTCCACCAAGCACGACGATGCCGAGCAACATATCCACGATCCACACCAATCGATTGCGCATACGCAATATATTGTTCAATGCGCACAACACTATTATCATCTAACGACTGATAATTGAGCGGGATATCTACAATGCACTTGAGATGCAAGTCAGAGACAAGCGTCTCACCTGCTTCAAATAGCTCACGCGCCTTGGTAACCGAAGGAACCAGCACCGACTCCGGAAGATCGACATCACCTCGCCGAACGACCCAAACTTTGTTCGCCCCGGTCACAGCTCCTCGACGGACACGAAAGTACTCGCCGAGCTCAAGATAGCCTTGTGGATACTTTTTGCGCACGAGTCCTACTGACGACCACCGAGAACTATTTTGCATAGCCGTGCGACCAACTCTAAGCACCCGATCAGGATTACCGAGATCTGACATTGCCTTAACCCGACTAATAGCAACAGTATCCATCTCTAGATCACAGCTAAAACAAACGATCACACCCGTAACTTGCGCATTTGCAAACGGCAGTGATGCCGGATCGAATATACGAAGCTCTTCAAGCGAAAGGCGACTGAGCAACAACCGACGCAACGACGCCCCGTAGTTAACATCTAACCACTCGGAACTTGTAATATAGGCACCTATGTCACCTGGTTGCATATGTTTTGCCGTTGCCAAAAAGAAATGGACATGAAGACCTGCAAGCTTCGAAGTAGGAAGATCTAGCTCCTTTGCCGTTGCTGCATACCAGTTTTTCCACTCAGCTGCAATATTATGATGGCGAACATAAGGAGGATTCCCAATATACAGGGTGACTCCGTCTATCTTTTCGATTGATGCTTTACGATAATCACAGAGGCGGAAGTCAATTCGCTCTTCTAATCCCCATACACTCGAATTTGCTCGCGCAATCAGCAATGCAATAGGATCCGTATCGATTGCAATTCCTTCAGCACGCGGAAATTCTCTGAGTGCGCGGATGATGAAGCGTCCTGATCCCGTTCCTGGATCAATGACACGAGAAGGGATCGCCTTTTTCGCAGCCCATGCCACCATGGACTCGACTATTTCAAATGGAGTGAACGTCTGCCCTTCCAGCCGCCGCTCAGCCGACGGGCGGAGAGCAGAGAACATGTCTCCTAGCGGATCCCCGCCCTCAAGAATCACCTTTCGCAGCTGAGAAGCATCAACATCAGCAGGTGGCGTCCCTCTGACCAGTTCCCTCTCACGATCCGTCAGACGCCCGAGGTCTAACCCAAGGGCAACACAAGAAGATACCAGGACGCTTATCCCCATGTTGTCACCTTGCACGTTTCCCCTCCACTTCCAGCTCAGTTACACAATTCTGACACGTCCCATTCACACCAGCGTCCTGAATCCAAGGTAATCGACCGCAGTAACAGGAAGTATGGCACACCTCATTTTCATTTGAACGCATCTTTGTCTGACCCCGCGCGCCGCGACGCGCTCACCGTCGTCGCCCGCGAGGTCGTCAACTACCTGCGCGACTCCGACGAGTTCGTGCCCGCGCTGCTGCCCGTGGGCGACGGTCTGGCGGTTGCGGTCAAGCGCTGAGCGCCCCCATTCACGTAGAAGCGGCGGAACAGGAGATCCTGTTCCGCCGCTTCGTCGCTATCTGTCAGATGGCCGCTCCGAGAGCTTCGGCGAGTTCCGCCGCCTCCTGCGCGTTCAGCTCAATGACGAGCCGCCCGCCCCCTTCGCTGGGAATTCGCATGACGATACCGCGCCCTTCGGCGCTGACTTCGAGGGGTCCATCCCCCGTGCGAGGCTTCATTGCTGCCATGAGAGTACTCCTTCTCAGAGTTATGCCCACGCCTCCTCAGGCGGGGTAACATACCTATTTTACCGGATAAGCGCCATTTTTCCTTAACAGCTCACAAAGAGAAATCAAAAGAAAATAGGCCATCCGATTAATTAGGCCTTATTTCGCAGCATTTTCAGCGATAAAGACCCCCACAGAAAGAAGAACTAACCACTAGGCACCCGTCGCGCGACGAACCGCTTCCTCCGGATCGTCAACGACGTGGAGCAGGTCCACGTCACCGGGAGAGATCATCCCGGCCTCGACCATCGAGGAGCGAATCCAGTCGACCAGACCCGACCAGTAGTCCGTGCCCACGAGGACCAACGGGAACGAACGAATCTTCCCCGTTTGCACGAGCGTCGCGGACTCGAAGAGCTCATCCATGGTCCCAAAACCGCCGGGCATCACGATGAAGCCCTGGGAGTATTTGACGAACATCGTCTTGCGGGCGAAGAAGTACCGGAAGTTCACGCCAAGGTTCACCCACTGGTTCATGCCCTGTTCGTGGGGAAGCTCGATACCCAGGCCCACGGACGTACCCCCTGCCTCCCAGGCACCCCGGTTCGCGGCCTCCATCATGCCCGGACCACCACCCGTGACGACGGCGTAGCCGCGCTGCACGAGAAGCTCACCGATGCGCTGTGCACACGCGTAGAGGGGATCGTCGGGGCGGGTGCGGGCGGACCCGAAGACCGAGATCGCGGGACCGACCTCCGAGAGAGCCTCGAACCCTTCGACGAACTCGGACTGGATGCGCAGGACGCGCCACGGGTCCTCGTGCTTCCAGTCGGCGCTCTGGTCCGACTGCAGCAGGGATGCGTCAGCCGTCAGGCGCGGGATCTGGTCCCCGCGCAGGACGACGGATCCACGGCGGTAGGTGTTCATCGGCTTGGTCATGGTCATGCCTCCTCGTGGCTGTCGGCTGCGGTGCCGACCGATGCGAGCACGAACGCACGCAGCGTATCGTGCACTCTGACAATATCCGATACCGGCGTGTGCTCGTCGCGTGTGTGTGCCAGCAGCGGGTCGCCGGGTCCGAAGTTCATTGCGGGCACGCCGACCTCGCTGAAGCGCGCAACGTCGGTCCAGCCGACCTTTGCGCTCAGCTGCAGCTCACTCCCCTGCGCCGAGGCCACGGAGCGCGCGACGGACAGGAAACGCTCAGCTAGGGGCGAGTCGGCGCCGGGGCGCGCACCCTCGCACAGGTCGTCGACCTCGATCGTGGCGCCCGTCCCCTCGAATAGCTGGCGCACCTTCTCCAAGGCATCGTCCGCGCGCGCGGAGGGGGCAAAGCGGTAGTTGACGGTCATCGAGGCGGCCTCGGGGATCACGTTGTTGGCGATGCCGCCTTCGACCCGCACAACCGACAGGGATTCGCGGAATTCGAGGCCATCGACGGTGACGACGGGGTTTCCGTAGGCGGCGATACGCTCGATAACGGGAGCCATCGCGTGGATCGCATTGACGCCCATCCACGCGCGCGCCGAGTGCGAGGCGCGCCCCGGGAAGTGCGTGATGACGCGCAGCGTGCCGTTGCAGCCGCCTTCCACGTGGGAGGCGGTCGGTTCACCCAGCAGCGCCAGGTCGCCGGCGAGCCACTCAGGGTGGTTGCGCTGGACGCGTCCCAGGCCGTTGAGGTGGGAGGCGACCTCCTCGTGATCGTAGAAGATCCAGGTGACGTCGGCGCTCAGCGCGGCCTCGTCGCCGGAACGGAGGACAGCGCCAACCTCGCACGCGAGCGCGAGCGCCGCCGCGCAACCTCCAAGCATGTCGACCGATCCACGACCCCACAGGACCGTGGCCCCGTCGCGCTCCTCGAAGCGACCGGGGACATTGTCAGCGATGGGGACGGTGTCGAGGTGCCCGGCGAGAACCACGCGCTGCCCGAGGCCCAGGTTCGTCCGCGCGCACACGGCGTCACCGTCGCGCAGGATCTCCAGGGACGGGACCGATCCGAATCCGGCATCGCGCAGGGCCGCCTCGACGGCGTCAGCCAGGGGACCTTCCTCTCCCGACACCGAGGGAATGTCGATCATCTGGCGCGTGAGCTTGACCGGGTCCATCAGGTTCGTCAGCTGCATGGTTCCTCCTTCATGGATGCCTCCAGGATAGCGGCGCACTCCCCCACCTGCGTCCCTCCACCGTTTCCCGGGAGCGCGCCCCGGCCTCGTTCCTGATACCCGTTTTTGCGCGGGCCACCCGAAGTGTTACCCTCAGCACATGACACGCTGTGCAAGCCCGTTGCTGTTTGCGGGTATCGCTTCTTTCCTGTCCGCGCGAACCGGCGGCCGTTTCCGCCTGATCATCGGCTACGAGGCCCCTGAGAATCAGGACGCGGCGCGCGACGGCGCGGCGATCATCGAAGCGTCCGGCGGGCACGCCCTGCTCATGCCGCGAGCGCTCCCCGCTCCCCTGACGGCATTTTCGGTGCGCATGGTCATGGCGGACGGCGCCGTGTACGTGAGCGCGTCGGGCGAGGCCCTCATCTACCTGGGTGGGCGCGCGATCGACCGCTCGCGCGAGGGCGCTCTGGCTCCCGAGGCTGAGCTGGCCCTCATCGACGAGGCCGTGGCTGCGTGCGGAGACGGCTCCTCCCTCCCTCGCTCGCAGGGTGGCTGGGAGTCGGTGGGCGACGGAATGATCGGCGCGTACGTGGACCGCTGCGCCTCTCGTATTGCCTCGCTGGATCCTTCCGGCGCACGCGTGGCCTCCGTGTCGGTTGACGAGGCCTCGGGGCTCCTGGCGACTCTCCTGGAGCGTCTGGGCGTGCCGGTCGTCGAGGAGGGTGCTGCGCTCTCCCTGAGCGTTTCCTCGGACGGGCGCGCCCTGAGTGCCTCGGTGCCCGAGGAGCAGGTCCGCGCCGCGCTGGCGAGCGCGCTGAGCACCTCTCCCACCGCCCCCACCGGCCCGGGGTTGTACTGCGTGGACCCGGCTTTCGTGTTGGACGCGGACGGCCTGTGCGCGGGCGCGGCGTTGGCAGTGCTGGGAGAAAGCTAGTTTCATTCACACTGCTACCGCGAGACGCAGATGAGCATGGCTGATCGTAGCCTGCTCGTATGAGTGAGAACACCCTTGCGACCGAGAAGGTTCGGCGCTTCAACCTGCTCCCTGCATCTGCCATTCCCCTACAATCATCCGGTAGACACAGTGGCGGAAGGTGGAACATGGCTCTGACATCGATCGAGATCTGTGCCGGTGCTGGTGGTCAGGCCCTCGGCCTCGAACAGGCAGGGTTCGATCACCTTGCAGTCGTTGAAATCGATCATCACGCCTGTAATACCCTTCGTGAAAACCGCCCCAACTGGAATGTCATCGAGGGGGATGTCGTTCCATGGATTAAGGAACACGCGCACGAATACCGGGGCGTCGATCTGGTCGCAGGGGGTGTTCCATGTCCGCCCTTCTCGTACGCCGGAAAGCAACTCGGCGCTGACGATGAACGTGATCTGTTCCCCGCGATGATTGAGCTCGTCCGTGTCGTTCGTCCGCGTGCCATCATGATTGAGAATGTTCGCGGGCTTCTCGACCCCAAGTTCCAGGAATATCGCAGCGGCGTTGAGGAGCACTTGGCGGAGATCGGCTACTCCCTTCAGTGGAAACTCCTCCAGGCATCAGATTTTGGTGTCCCGCAGCTTCGTCCGCGTGTCATTGCTGTTGGTTTCCGTGATGACATTGCAGTTCCTTTTGCATATCCCGCACCACGACAGCAACCTGCTCCAACGGTGGGAGAGACATTGGTCGATCTTATGGCTGAACGCGGGTGGAAGGGCGCACAGGCCTGGGCTGCTCAAGCGAACCGCATTGCACCAACGCTCGTTGGCGGTTCCAAGAAGCATGGAGGCCCAGATTTAGGGCCAACCCGCGCTCGCCGTGCATGGGCTGAACTTGGTGTCAATGGATCGACCATCGCACCAGAGGCTCCCGACCCTGACTTTTCTGGTGATCCTCGTCTGACTGTTCGCATGGCCGCTCGTATCCAGGGTTTTCCGGACGACTGGGCAATTACCGGAGCGAAGACACACGCGTATCGTCAGGTTGGAAATGCTTTTCCCCCACCAGTTGCGCGCGCTGTTGGCCTGCAGATTGCGTCGGTCTTGACTGCCGCAGACAAGAGAAGTGAGGCAGTCGCATGAGTCTGAATCTCTCTCGCGCACGGACGTTGTTCCACCGCGATCTCATCGGTTCAAAAACGTTGTCCGTAGACTCAGCAGGTATCGCAAGCAACGCTGACAAGTCGCAAAAGCTGTCATGTGAACTTGCTCTGGGCATCGCGCGCGCATTAGGCACGCCTCAAGGGGGCGAGAAACTCAACGGGCAGAGTTCCGGACAGAACTTCGAGGAGGCCGTGAGTGCTTTCCTCAGTGAGACGTTCCCTGCACTCTCCGCGCTACGTCCTGGTCGCTGGAACGTTATAAACGTTGGCAGCTCACGCAGGGGGCATTCTCTCTCCCAGTACGAGCCTTATCGTCATCTTGACGAATTGGCTGCTGCCATTATCGAGACACCGGCTCTTGCCGCGATCCTCGGCAATTCCTACGATATTTCTCCAGATGTTCTCGTCGTGCGCCAGCCGATTGGTCAGCAAGAGCTGAATGATTCTGGAATCGTCGTTGACGGGGTTGCCTCATATTCTCCACTGCTAGCTCACAATCAGTCTTCAGCGATCATTCATGCTGTCGTTTCATGCAAGTGGACGCTCCGATCAGACAGAGCGCAGAACGCACGTTCAGAAGCTCTGAATCTGATCAGAAACAGGAAGGGGCGCACGCCGCATATCGTGGTTGTTACCGGTGAACCGACACCATCGAGGCTCTCTTCACTCGCGCTAGGAACCGGCGACATCGACACTGTCTATCACTTTGCGCTTCCTGAACTCATCGCAGCAACCCAGGCGTCGGGAAACGAGGAAGCGGTCAAGACTCTCGACACACTCGTTACCGGTCAACGGCTACGCGACATCGCAGATCTCCCACTCGACCTGGCCATCTAGGCCTTATCTCGCGGGTGTATAAGTTGTGCCCCGGGGACACATCCCCGGGGCACTGCCGTCTATACCGTCAGGTCACACGTCGAAGGGCGTGGAGATGACCATGCCGCCCGTCTCGATCTGGCCAGCCATGTCGGACAGGCCCAGTTTGAGCTCGGAGGACAGCATCGGCGTGTAGGAGCCGAAGCCCGTGAGGATCACGCCGCCCGAGGCCAGGGACACCGGGACGACGGATGCCTTCCCGCCCGCGGAAGCCTGGCTAATGAGCGTCTCCATCGCGGCCTTGTAATCCACGACGACGCCCGTCAGCACGGGAGCGCCGATGGCGGAGCGGACCTCGTCGGAGATCTGGATGTAGCTGAACGCATCCGCGAAGGACTGCGTGTCCACCTGCTGTGTCACCGTCGCGCCGGACTGGCCGGACATCGGCGCGGTCTCGGCCGACTGAGCCTCGTCGCGGGTCAGGCCCTTCAGGTCGTTCTTCGTTAGGCCCGACCACACGAGGCGCACGGTCGGGTTGGCGGCCTCGGTGACGGCGCGCGCGGCGCCCTCGTTGGCCTCACCGGCGAAGGGGGCGATGATGTCGGCGCCCTGAGAGATCGCGTCGGCGGTCGCCGCGCGCACCTCGTCGGCGCTGCCCGCGTACGTGCCGTCGCTCGTCACGGGGTTCCAGCCGAGCACAGTGATCGACGTGCCGTTGGCCAGGTTGTAGGCGTCCACGCCCTGGGAGAACGCGGACATCTGCGAGCTGGTCACGTTGTCGCGCTCACCGCCGATGACGGCGAGCGTGCCCGTGGTCGTCATGCCCGCGGACGCGTAGCCGGCCAGGTAGGCGGCCTGCGAGGCGTCCACATCGACGACCGAGCCGTTCTTCAGAGAGGTCGCGGCACCCTTGGAGTCAACGAAGGAGGCGCCCACAAGGGCGAAGCGGACCTTCGGGTTGGAGCGTGCGGCCTCGGAGATCGAGGCGGCCATGGTCGAGTCCGCACCCACGATCAGCGTGCAGCCGGAAGTCACGAGTGAGGCCGGCGCGTCCTGCCCGCTGGCCGCCTCGAAGGCGACAGACGCGTCGTTTGCGGCGCCGGCGAGGGCGGTCGCGACGGGGTCCGTGGCGGCGTCGCCGTGGGCTCCGGAGATGGCGGTACAGACCTTCGCGGAGGCTGCGGGAGTGGCGGCGGGCGTGGTCGAGCAAGCTCCAAGGGCCAAGGAGGCCGCGGTCGCGGTGGTTGCGAGGGCGGCGATGGTCCGCTTGTTCACGTGTGATGCCTTTCGTCGGGGCTTCCTGCTGCCCAACACGCTACCAGCCCCGCACCCCTGCGCGGCGGGCGAGGCGGCGCACCTCACCCGAGAGCGAACGGGGCTTGGCGAGGCCGAGCCCTCCGTCCGGGAGGCCCGTCCAAGCGCTCGGTGACGGCTTGTCAGAGCAGGTCGGAGCGGCCCTGCTCGGCGAGCTGATCAACGACGGCCTTCACCGACTGCGCGCGGTCGCGACGCGTCACGAGGATCGCGTCGGGGGTCAGAGCGACGGCCACGTCGGGCACGCCGACGAGCGCGACGAGAGGGCCCGCGCCGTCCTGCGTGAGGGAACCGAAGACTGCCGAGCCATCCGATTCGACGCGCAGCGCCTCGCCCAGGTGGCCCGCCTCCGCGACGATGCCGGTCAGGGCCTCGAAGTCGCCCAGGTCCGTCCAGCCCAGCTCGGCGTCGGCGGGAACGACGGCCACTCCCCCATCGGCAGCAACGGGTTCGGCGATCGCGTGGTCGATGGCGATCTTCGTCAGGTGCGGCCAGTTATCCGCCAGCACCTCGTCAAACTCGGGGGTACCCCACGCGCGCGCGATGGTCTCCAGGCGCGCGTGCATGTCGGGCAGCAGGCGGGCCAGGTGGCCGGCGAGCACGCCCGCCGACACGATGAACATGCCCGCGTTCCACAGGTAGCCCTGCAACACGTAGCGGGCAGCGGTGTCGGCGTCCGGCTTCTCCACGAACTCGGCGACCCGGCGGGCGCCGCGTTCAGCGTCGGCTTCCCCGGAGCCGTCGGTGAGGGCCGGACCGGGCGCGATGTACCCGTAGGCGGTCGAGGCCTCGGTGGGCGTCAGGCCGATCGTCACGACGTAGCCATCGCGGGCGGCGCCAATCGCGGTCTCGACAGCGGCGCGCAGCAGCTCGGGGCGGGCAATCAGATGGTCGGCCGCGAAAGACCCGACAATCGCGTCGTCCCCGAAGCGCTCGCGCACGATGTAGGCGGCCAGGCCGATCGCGGCCATCGAATCGCGGCCCGACGGCTCGATGAGGAGCGTGCGGCTCTCCGAGGCAGCGAACTCGGGCAGCTGGGCCAGCACGCCGTCGCGGTGCGCCTGGCCAGTCACGATGCTCACCGACGAGGCCGACTCCTCCAGGCGGTCAACCGTGCCCTGCAGGAGGGTGCGGCCCGTGCCCG
>CAKMQM010000095.1:0-2939 GCA_927911615.1 uncultured Xylanimonas sp. | reverse complement strand
TGAAAGTTTGTCTGGTTACAGGGTAGTACCGCTTGGGGCGGTTGCGGGCAACGCAAGGGGGGTGTGGACCGCGGTCCACACCCCCCTTGCGTTGCCCGCAACCGCCCCAAGCGGTACTACCCTGTAACCAGACAAACTTTCACGGCCTCGGCAATGAACGGAGAAAGCGTGAGCACCCAAGCGCCCGACAAAAAGAAGACACCCCTCAAGTGGCGTCTCCTGACGATCGCGCCCCCGATCCTGCTGCTGGCCGGCATCCTGGTCCTCCTGTACCCCGTCTTCGCGACCCAGTACAACAACCAGCGCCAGGAACGCATCGCCTCCGAATTCAGTGCCGTTGCCGAGCAGGCCGGCCCCGACGCCGTCGCCGAGTCCCTGCGCCGCGCCGACGAATACAACCTCAAGGCCTCCGAGTCGCCGATCCTCGACCCCTGGCTGGACGCCCAGCGCCCCGGCACCGCGCAGTACCAGGACTACCTGAGCCAGCTCAACCTCAACGACGTCATGGCGACCATCAAGATCCCCTCGATCGACGTCAACCTGCCGATTTACCACGGCACCGACACCGCGACGCTCGACAAGGGCATCGGCCACCTCTTCGGCACCGCCCTGCCCGTCGGCGGCGAATCCACGCACACGGTCCTCACCGGCCACACCGGCCTAGGCAACGCGACCATGTTCGACCAGCTGACCAGCGTCAAGATGGGCGACTACTTCTACATCGAGACCGCCGGGCGCCACCTCAAGTACCAGGTCACCGACATCCGCGTCGTCCTGCCCCACGAGACCGAGTCCCTTAACAAGGTCGAGGGCAAGGACCTGGCCACCCTCATCACCTGTACCCCCTACGGCGTCAACACGCACCGCCTCCTCGTGACCGGCGAGCGTGTCCCCATGGACGAGGAAGCTGTGGCCGCCGAAGCCGCGCAGGTCAAGGGCTCCGTCATGAAGCCGTGGATGATTGCTGTCCTCGCGTCGTCGCCGTCATCCTCCTCGTCGCCGGCGTCCTCTGGCTGCGCTCCCGCAAGCGCAACGACGAGGAGCCGCAGGAGATCGACGGCGCCGCCGCTGGCGCGCTGGCTCCCGCTGATTCCGGGGACGCGGCCGGGGCTGAGTCCGCTTCGTCTTCCGCTGAGTCCGGCGCCCCCGCCGAGGCGCCCGTCGCCGCCGAGGCGCCCGCGGCCCCCGACTTACTGACGGACGCCGAGCAGATCTCCGAGGAGGAGATCGACGCCGGCCGCACCGCCGCCCTCAAGAAGATGCTCGAGGAGCGCGGCGAGCAGTAAGCAACCCCAACGCGTGGCCCCGCGGGCGCGTGAGGCGCGGAAACGCGCGGGTGCGAGCGAGCAAGCTCACCCGCACGTTTCCGCGTCTTTACGCTAAAGTCAGTGAGTAACTGTCAAACGATCTGGAGGGTACGTGGAGCATCACCCCAGCGGCGCTCGCTCCCGCCGCGCCACGCACGCGAGGACCGAGTCCCGGCCTCGCTGCGCCGTCGCGCGTACTCTGGCCGCCTCCTCGTCGTGGCGCCGCCTTCCCGGCCTCATCGTCCCTGATCGCGCCGACGCAGACCCTGCGCTCGAGCCCCCCGGCGGGGCACCGTCCCCGTCACCTCATCCGCCGGCCGCCTCGGCGCGGCCACCATTAACGGCTCGGGCTTCGATCGCACGACGAACGTTCCCGACAACGCCTACGTCGGGACCGTCCGCGGCGCGGGCCCCTACGATGCGGCCGACCCCGCCCAGTCCTCGTCCCCCCTCCAGGTGGGAACCGCCCAGCCCATGCTGGACGCCGCCGTCGCCTCGGGCGACTACTGGACCTACATCGCGCGCGGCCTGCCCGCCGCCAACCCCGTCGCCACCGGCGTCATCTCGCCGCAGAACACCAACGCCCTGGGCTACAAGCCCAACAACCCAGGCGACGTCCCCATCGGCAAGCCCTTCCTGCTGGGCACCGTGCGACACAACAACTTCCAGGTGCACTCGGCCAGCCAGTGGGTCCACTCGTCGATCGACGTTAACATCGGCGGCATCGAGGACTCCTTCCCCTTCGACCAGGAGGAGACCGAGGACGACACCGACACCACCGCTGCCCTGAGCGACGAGGTGCCTACATGCTCGCCTCGCGCGCCAGCGGACCGAACTCCTGCCCCGCCAACGCGCCCTACGCCGCCCTCAACCGCGACGCCGGACCGGGTGTCTGGTACTGCTACCGCCACGTCGGTAAGGGGCGAGGCAACCGCGACATCTACACGAACAACCCGGCCGCGTACCCCGACGCTGCGGGCACGCCCGACCAGAGCCCCAACTCGGACGACGTCCTGACGATCTCGCGGACCACCTCCAACAAGACCGTCATGATCGACGGAATCCCGTACCGCCTCGTCATCGCCGGCTTCACCCCCAGCGGTGACGGCGTCTGCCCGGACACGCCGCCAGGCGGCGTCACCCCCGTCTCCACCTTCAACTCGAAGGAAAACAAGACCTCCTACGGGTGCCTGTACGCGACCTTCAGCCGGAGCGCTACATCCGCATCGCTAAGACCGTCACCCCGGAATCCGAGGCGATCGGCGGCAAGATCCCCTCCTTTAACTTCACGACGCTGGGTATCGGCGACTTCGTCTCGCCCACGGGCGAGCCCCTCAAGACCGCCGAGAACGCGGGCGGCTTCGTCGACTGGTCCTCCTTCGAGGACAGCCCCCTGACCCCCACGGGCTACGGCAAGGACGGCACCGTGACGTCCGGATACCAGGCCTTCATCCCCGGCTACTCCCAGTTCGTCATCGCCGAGACCGGCCCGCGCATCCCCGGGCGCCGCCCCCTGCGCTTCCGGCGAACCCGGCTACTTCGGCCCCTGGAAGGTCTCCGACGACCCGAACTCCGCGCGCTGGGAGCTCACCGACATTACGTGCGTGAACGGCATCGGCGAGGCCGTCAACG
>CAKMQM010000094.1:0-15875 GCA_927911615.1 uncultured Xylanimonas sp. | reverse complement strand
AATGGCGCCAACGATTGAACCGGGCTTCACGCGGTCCTTCTTGCCCACCTCGATGCGGTAGCGGGTACCGGAGCCGGGTGCCGGCGGCGCCCGCGCGCGACGAGCACCATTCGCACCGCCCTTGAGCGGGCGGTCCTTGTCGCGACCAGCCTCGAAAGTGGCGCCGACGAACTCGCCGGACTCGTCCAGCTGTTCCTCACGGCGAATCTTGCCGTTGCCACGGCGATCCTTCTCGACGCGGGGGGCCGGGCCCTCGTCGCCGACGGCCGTCGCCATGAGGGCGGCGGCGATGTCCTCGACGGAGATCTCATCGCCGAGGTCGGCGAGCAGACGCTTGTACATGTCGAGACGGCCGCGCTCGATACGAGCGGACAGGCCCTCGAGCAGGCGGCTGGCGCGGAATTCGGAGACGGCTGCAGGCGAGGGAATCTCGACCTCTTCCATCTCGGTGCCCGTCAGCTTCTCGATGCGGCGCAGACGGCCGTGTTCACGCGGGGTGAAGAACGTCAGCGCGCGGCCCTCACGGCCCGCACGGCCGGTGCGACCGATGCGGTGGACGTAGGCCTCGGGCTCACGCGGAACGTCGAAGTTGACGACGAGGGAGATACGTTCGACGTCGAGGCCTCGGGCGGCCACGTCGGTCGCAACCAGCACGTCGAGCGAGCCGTTCTTGAGGCGCTCGACCATGCGCTCGCGCTCGGTCTGAGCGACGTCGCCGGAAATACCTGCGGCCCGGAATCCGCGGCCCGAGAGCTCCAGCGACACCTCTTCGACATCGGCGCGCGTGCGCACGAAGACGATGGCGGCGTCAGCCTCTTCCTGGCCTTCCTTGATGTGCTGGGCGCGGGTAGCCAGCACGCGCGAAAGCGCACCGATCTTGTGCTTGTAGGGCACCACCGCGTAGGTCTGGTGGATGGTGTCGACCGTCGACGACTCGGTGGAAACCGCGACCTTGACCGGATCCTTCAGGTGCTCGCGGGCGACCTTCTCAATGGCAGCGGGCATCGTCGCACTGAACAGCGCGGTCAGTCGATCATCCGGGGCACTCGACGCAATCGTCTCGACGTCCTCAGCAAAACCCATACGCAGCATCTCATCGGCCTCGTCAAGGACTAGCATGCGCACGTGCGACAGATCAAGGGCGCCCTTCTCGATGAGGTCAATGACGCGACCCGGGGTGCCGACGACGACCTGAGCACCTCGCTTGAGCGCGCCGATCTGCGGGCCGTAGGGCGAACCACCATAGACGGGGACGACGTCGAGGCGGGCCGTACGTGCGGCGAAATCCTCGATCGCCTGGGCACTCTGCATCGCGAGCTCGCGGGTGGGGGCCAGGACGAGAGCCTGCACGTCGCGCTCGTCCGCGTCAACAATCGCTAGGAGCGGCAGACCGAATGCAGCGGTCTTTCCGGTACCCGTCTGGGCGATGCCGACAACATCGCGCAGCTCCAGCAGCGGCGGGATGGCGGCGGCCTGAATCGGGGTGGGGACGCGGAATCCCATATCGGTGACGGCCGCGAGGATCTCCTCGGGCAAGCCGAGGCTCGCGAAGGTCACGGTATCCGTGTCCTCCTCGTCCGCGTGGTCATCGTCGAGGTCGTCAATATCGTCGGCAATCGCCGTCATCTCACGCTCATCGCCAGCGCGTTCCATGAAATCGTCAGAGGGCATAATTCATCCTTGCGTGGTGCAATCGGTGTCAGCAAAACCATCGGGGCGGGCCTACTCGGCTCCTCGGCGCGGCCTCACCCATAACAACAAATCCCGCATCCCGCGGGCACCATAACAAGGGGCAGCGCCTCATCGCTACAACCAGCATACCCTCGCAGGCGGCTGGCAGAGGCGCGTGGTCGGCGAACTCACTGTCTGCAAATCGTCCGCCCATTGCGACGGGACGCCACTCAGAGGGGCAGGCGAGCGAGGAACGAGGCGATCGTCACCTGTCGATTGTCCTCGGAACGCAGGGGAGCAACGACGAGTCGATCGACCGCATCGCGGCACAGTCCCCGCAGGTCACAGATCACGACGCGCCGACGCCGCGATGCAGTCCACCGGGCGAACGCCCGGCTCGCACACGCGCAGAGCACCGTGATCAACAGGCACAGCGCGACCAGTGCCGTCGGAAGCGGAATCGGCCCGAGCGCGGGGACCCGGACATCGATGAGGACAGCCCTGCCCAGGTGCACGAGGATGATCCACGCAACACCGATAACAACGCCCAGCCAGGCGAGCAGCTGGGCACCACCCAGCACACGGCACAGCGCCGGGGCTCCGGTCGAGACGCGAATGTGCTCAGCAACCTCGCGATGCGCTGCGTCCGGAACCTCTCGCGCCCCGCTGAGCGCACGCTCGACCAGCGCCGCGCGCCAACGGGCGGGACGCGCCTGCGCGCGCTCCCCAACCGCCCCCCGAACGGCGTTGACGAAAGCAGCTTCATCGGAGGCAGACCGAGTCGGCAACGTCGGAGTCGTCGCCCCCTCGGAGCGCGATTCATCGTCCAGATGCAGGCGGCGCAGCGGGTCCACACCCGTACGCGCCAACCAGCGCAACGGCAGCCAGCCGCCCGCCCGGCGTCCGGCACGCAGCGTCGAGTCAGCCACGGCCTCGGCGATGATCGGAGCACCCGCGAGATCGGCGGCCGTGCCAGCCAATTCGGCGGCCAGGCCATCGGTCTCGAGGCCTCGGACCGTTCCGGTCAGCTCCAAGGACTCGCGCAGCAGCCGGGAGGCCTCACGCAGCGCAGCACGCGCGCGCGACGCCTGCCGGGAGACCCGCTCGGCCTCGCGCGTCAGGTACTTGATGAGGGTGCGCATGCCTTCACCCGTCGTCGCCGACACCGCGAAAACCTCGGCATCAGCCATGCCACGATCACCGAGCAGACGACGCAGATCCTGCTCGATCGCATCACGCTCGGGCACGGAAATGGTATCGATGTGCGTCAGGACGACCGTCACCGAGGCATGCGACGAGCGCAGGCGCACCAGCCACTCGTCGTGCAGACGCGCGTCCGCATACTTCTGCGGGTTGACGACAACGACGAGCGCGTCGACACGCGACGCCAGACGATCGGTAATCTCCGCGTGGCTGGCCTCGACCGAATCAATGTCCGGCAAATCAACGACGACGGTGTCACCCGGCAGCGCTTGCGGCGCCTCCACCCGACGACCAATACCCAGCCACCCCAGCAATTCCTGCGGTTCTCGGCCTCGCGGCAGCACGGCGCACGCCTCGTTCGTCGTGGGGCGCCGAACCCCCGCAGTGACGACCTCTCCCCCGCTCAGCGCGTTGACGAGGGAGGACTTGCCGGCACCCGTGCCTCCCAGCATGCCGATAACGCACCAGGACGGGTCGACCTCGCTGCGTTCGGCGGTCACGTCAATGAGATCGCGAATGTGCGCCAGAGTCTGCTGATCGAGGTCCGGTGCTGCCAGGGTGCACATCTCGTCAAGCTGCTGGGCAGCCGAAGCCACGGGGTTCGTTGCTCGCCTCACGCCAGCACCTCCCGGGCTCTCTCCTCGGCCGCCGCCAGCTTGTCGATGAGAACCTTGTCAGAAGCCCGATCGAGGCTCGCGCTCACCGGGGCAACGACATCCGACAGAGACTCTGCGGCGAGGCGTTCGAGCGCCGCACGAGCCTGCTCGGCCAGCGAACGAACCGTGCGTTCGCCGAAATAGGCTTCCAGGATTGTCTGGGACAGGGCGGCCGATGCCCCGGCGATACCGACTTCAACACCGGTGAGACCACCGGTCATCGTAAACGCGGTCACCATCAGCGAGACCGTCACAACGTTGATGCCGCCCGCAAGCATGCGCCCGCTGACGCGCGAGGACTCGGCCTGGCCACGAATGATCTGCGTGACCTCACGCGTCCACTCCTGCGCAACTGTGCGTGCGCGCTGTTCCGCCGCTTCGACGTCGAGCAGCTCATCAAACGAAGACGTGTCCACGACCGTACGCGCACGGCGCAGGGACTCGCCCCACGCCCGGTGATACTGGTCCGCCAAACGCTGCGCAAGGCCTCCGGTCAGATCGCGCTGAACTTGAACGTCCGGGGCTGCCTGGCCACGAAGAGCACCCATGACGCGCGAGCTCAGACCAGAAAACACACGCGAGACGGTTTTGGACATATCCCACGAGCCCAGCACCTCGGCGATACGTGCGCTTACTTCGCCGCGCAGTACGTCATCACTCGACGAGGAGGACACTTCCCGGGCATAGGAAGCAACGAGCTGCTCGATATCGCCGGCTGCGGCCTCGAACTCGCGATTGCGTCGCCTCGCAGCCTCCAGTGCGCGCGTCGTCTCCTCCAACGACGAGGCGACTGCCCCGGACAGCGATCGACGCACGATAGCGGCGCGTTCCTCGAAATCGCGTCCGATCTCCTCCAGATATGCGCCGATCGGTGCGATAGCCTCGGTGGGCAGGCGAGAGTCGCTCAGCGGCTGCTCCTCGACCGTATAAATCGCGACCTCACCCAGGCCTCGCCGACGAGCCAACGCGGCCAGATCCTCACGAATTTCCTGCGTCGCCCCAGCGGGGACACGGTTAAGCACAATAGCGACACGCAGTTTGCGGCTCGCGGCTTCCTCCAGGTGCTTCCACGCCACCGCATCCGCGTAGCGGGCCGCGGTCGTGACGAACACCCACAGATCTGCGCCGTCGAGCAGCTCCGCAGCCAGGCGACGGTTTTCGTCCTCAACGGAATCGATGTCCGGGGCATCCACAATGCCCACGGCGGGCCACAGCGTCTCCTCGACAGCGATCGTGATCGCGTCGAGGCTATCCCCACCCGAGCCCTCGCTCTTCGCCAAGCGCGGCAGCACTCGGTCCGACATGAACCACTCGCGTGCCTTGGGCGAGCAGACCAACACGGGGCGCCGAGTCGTCGGACGCACGGCGCCCGCCCGGCTTACGTTTCGGCCAAGCAACGAATTGACGAGCGTCGACTTACCCGACCCCGTCGAGCCACCGACGACCACGAGCACGGGTGCATCCGCGTCCTCGAGGCGCGGCAACACGACGTCCTGCAGGCGTCGCAGCGCGCGCTCCGCATCGCCACGACTCCCGTCCGGAATGGCATGGAGCGTTTCCTCGAGGGCATGCGCCAGCGAGCGAGCTGCTTCAACCGCCGTGAGGGACACTCAGTCCGTCACCTTCTCGATAGTGGGCACCGCGTCGGCCTCGGGCAGGACCCACGTGTGCGGATCGGCGTCCACCTGCTCGCCGCTGCGGATGTCCTTCACCGTGTCAGCGCTGCCCTCCTCGCCCGGGAACCAGACGAAGGGGATGCCGCGCTTATCGGCGAACTTGATCTGCTTGCCGAACTTTGCGGCGCTGGGCGCAACGTCCGTGGAGATGCCGCGCGAACGCAGGAGCGCCGCGATCTGCTCGGAGCGCTCACGCTGTTCCTCCGCGATGACCGCGACAACGACAGCCGTGGGCACCTTTCGAGAGGCTTTCACCATCGGCGCGGAAATCATGCGAGACACGAGGCGCGAGACGCCGATCGACAGGCCGACGCCCGGGTAGGTGCGCTTACCGTCCTTCGCCAGGGAGTCATAGCGTCCACCCGAGCAGATCGAGCCGAGGTCCTCGTGACCTTCAATCTCCGACTCGTACACGCTGCCCGTGTAGTAGTCGAGGCCGCGGGCGATCTTGAGGTCCGCGACGACCGCACCCGGCATCCGCTTGTTCGCGGTATCGAGGAGCTCAGTCAGCTCCTTCAGGCCCTCGTCCAGCAGTTCGCCGCCCACACCGAGCTCGCCAGACGCGCGCGCACCTCGGAAGAGTCAGACGTGCGGATCTGCGCCATCTGGAGCAGAACGGATGCCTGGTCGCCGTCGATGCCGGACTGAGCCAGCTCGGCGGCCACACCCTCCGGGCCGATCTTGTCGATCTTGTCCAGGCCGCGCAGGGCAGCCTCAACGTCCGTGACCCCGAGGGATTCACACACGCCCTGAACGACCTTGCGGTTGTTCACGAGCACGCGCACGGGCGGGATCGGCAGGTTGTTCAGAGCCTCGGCCATCACGAGGGGCAGGTCCACCTCGAAGTGGAACGGCAGCTCGCCGTTACCCACGACGTCGATGTCCGCCTGCGTGAACTCGCGGAAGCGACCGTCCTGGGGACGCTCGCCGCGCCACACCTTCTGGATCTGGTAGCGCTTGAACGGGAAATCCAGCTCGTTCGCGTTCTCGACCACGTAGCGGGCGAAGGGAACGGTGAGGTCGAAGTGCAGACCCATGCCCTTGTCCTTGGGAGCGCGCGCACCGGCCGCCGCGGCCTTCAGGGCCTGCAGGCGGTCGAGCACGTAGATCTCCTTGGAGGTCTCGCCCTTTGCTTCCAACTGCTCGAGGGTCTCGACCGCACGGGTTTCGATGCCCGCGAAGCCGTGCAATTCAAACACGCGACGCAGCTCGTCGAGGACGTGCATCTCAATGATGCGGCCCTCCGGGAGCCATTCGGGGAAACCTGACAGGGACGTGCGAGCCATTGAGTGTTCTTTCTATGAGGAAGGTGGTTAGCCGATGCGACGAGCGCGAATCAGATACTGGTTTGAGCGTATCTCATCCGCAAGCGTCGTCGCCGGGCCGTGTCCGGGAACAAGGACGGTGCGAGGATCGAGAGCGTTGGAAATCGTGCGCAAAGAATGTCGCATTTGAGTTTCGTCGCCCCCGGGCAGGTCGGTGCGCCCGACGCTGTCCTTAAACATCACGTCTGCGCTCATCGCCCACGGAACCGCCTCGTCGGACGCGTAGAAGGACTGGTTGTTGACCCGGATATCGAGCGGGCTCTCCCCCAGGAAGACGGCCGATCCCTCGGTATGGCCGGGTGCGGGAACCATGCGTAGCCACACGCCGGGGCACACCTCGAACGAATCGGAGGGCACCTCACGCAGGTCGGCGGGCTTGACCCACTCCCCCACAAAGTCAGGCAGCGGCATCGGCAGGAACGAAGCCGGGTCATCCATGCGGTACATGTCGGGGCCCGGGACGTACACGGGGACGGTAGTTCCGTCCGCTCCCCAGCTGGATACCGCAGCCGCGTCCCACACGTGGTCGGGATGTCCGTGCGTCAGAAGCACCGCGCCCACGCTGACGCCCTCAAGCTCGAGGACCTCGCGGATCAGGTGTTGGATTCCCGCTGAAGGGTCGACGACAAGGGCAGTGCCCGCCCCGGAAGGGACGAGCACAAGCCCATTCGCCGCGTAGAAAGGCGACGGAATAACGTGAAGCCGCATGTCACTCCATGGAGGAGGAGATCTGAGCCAGCCAGGCACGCTTGGTCTCGAGGGCCTCGCGCACGTTCCGCGCTGCCTTCTCGTCGCCCTTGGCCTCGGCCTCGGACAGAGAACGCTCGAGCTGAGCGATCTGGTCCTCAAGCTGACCGACCATGCCGGCCGCGCGTGCGCGCGTCTCGGGGTTGGTGCGGCGCCACTCCTTCTCTTCCGCCTCGCGGACGGCTGCCTCGACGGCGCGCAGGCGGCCCTCGATGCGGTGCAGGTCAGAGGACGGCACGCGGCCCACCTCTTCCCAGCGGTCCTGGATCTGACGCAGCTGAGCCTTGGCGCGCTCGATGTCGGTCACCGGCAGGATCGCCTCGGCGTCGACAAGGATGGCTTCCTTAGCCACCAGGTTCTCGCGGTACTCGGCGTCGGTGGCCTCGTCCTTCGCGCGGCGGGCATCGAAGAACACCTGCTGGGCAGCGCGGAAACGTGCCCACAGGGCGTCGTCTTCCTTGCGGGAGGCGCGCGGGGCGGCCTTCCAGCGGTTCATGAGTTCGCGGTAGGCACCCGAGGTGCGCGACCAGTCCACGGACGAGGACAGAGCCTCGGCCTCGGCGATCAGGGCCTCCTTCACGCGCTTGGCCTCAGACTGAGCCTGATCCAGCTGCGAGAAGAACTGGCGGCGGTGGCGATCAAACTGGGTGCGAGCGGAGGAGAAACGCTTCCACAGCTCGTCCTCAACAGCCTTCTCCAGGCGCGGACCGCGGCGCTGCAGGTTCTTCCACTCGTCGAGGAGGTCGCGCAGGGTCTGCCCCGACTGCTTCCAGTGCGTCTTCGCGGGATCCTGGGCAACAATAGCCTCGGCACGCTCGACGACGGAGGTGCGCTCGGCGAGAGCGGCAGCCTTGGCGGCCTTGCGCTCCTCGCGGGCGATTTCCTTGCGCTCCTCGGCGGCCTTCTCAACCGCCGCAACGCGCTCGCGCAGCGCTGGGATGTCTCCGATGACGTTCGGGGAGGCGACCTGATCGCGCAGCGTTGCGAGAGTCTGGTCGATATCGCGCGGGCTCAGCGTGCCCAGGCGATCCTCAAAAAGCTTAATAGTGGCCTCGAGGTCGGCGTAGCGACGCTCGTACAGCGCGTAGGGAGAGGCGGGAATGCCCTCGGGGAAGCCGCCGATGATGCGCTCCTCATCACCATCCTTGACATAGACAGTGCCATCCTCGCCAATACGAGCGAAGGGGTGAGCGGGCACCTCAGAAGCAGCGATCGTCGTCGAGGCCGCAGCCTCATCAATCGTCGACGGGGCAGCTTCGGGAGCGGTTTCGTTATTCGGAATCGGCGTCGTGGTCACGATATTCCTTCTGAGACGAGGGCTTACGCCCGGCGCGGGTGTGTGCCGATGTGACACACATAGCTAGTGTGTCACATCTAACGAGCGTCTGAAAGCTCATCCCCTAAAAGGGGACGGATGTAACACCCTTTTCGCCCGTATCGACGCAGGGCGCCCGCGCTCGTCTATGATCGGCGCCGATGCGCACCGCCTCGAAGACTCCGTCAACCCGACGAAGGGCAGACAGGACTGCGTTCAGGTGCCCAAGGTCGGCCAGTTCGAATGAGAAGTTTCCGGAGGCGACCTGATCTCCGTCAGTCTTCAGCGCGGCGGCAAGAATGTTGACGCGATAGTCGGATAGCACGCGCGTCAGATCCGAGAGCAGTCCGCCACGATCCAGGGCACGCACCTCAATCTGCACGCGGAACGGAGCGCCCAGCCCCTTCTCGTTCCAGGACACGTCGACGAAGCGCTCGGGCTGCAGCTGTCCTAGACGCACAGCGTTCGCGCACGTACTGCGATGCACAGAGACACCCTGGCCTCGGGTAATGAAGCCGACGATGTCGTCTCCGGGTACCGGCGTGCAGCACTTGGCCAGCTTGACCCAGATCTCGTTCGGACTCAGACCGGCGACGGTGATCGCTGCATCGCCCGAGGCTTCAGAACGCGGCTTCTGAGAACCCGGGGTCACGGCCTCGGACAGCGTCTCCTCCGTGCCGTCTCCCCCACCCAGGTTGTCGACCAGCTTGGAGACGACGTTTTGCGCGGAGATATGGCCCTCGCCCACAGCTGCGTACAGGCCGGACACGTCCGGATAGCCGAAAGACGTCGCGACCGACAGGATCGACTCGTGGCTCATGAGGCGCTGGAGCGGCAGGTTCTGCTTGCGCATCGCGCGAGCAAGCGCCTCCTTGCCGGCCTCCACAGCTTCCTCGCGGCGCTCCTTGGAGAACCACGCCTTGATCTTGGAACGCGCGCGTGGAGAGGCGACGAAAGCCAGCCAGTCGCGCGAAGGTCCGGACTTATCCGACTTAGAGGTCACGACCTCGACCGTCTCGCCCGACTCAAGGCGCGTATCCAGGGAGACGAGGCGGCCGTTCACCTTCGCGCCCACCGTGCGGTGGCCGACCTCCGTGTGCACCGCATACGCGAAGTCGACGGGCGTCGAACGCGCCGGCAACACGATGACCTGGCCCTTCGGCGTAAACACGTAGACCTCATCGCCGGCGATCTCGTAGCGCAGCGAATCGAGGAACTCCTCAGGATCGCCCGTCTCGCGTTCCATCTCAGCCAAAGCACGCAACCAGTTCGCCTGCTCGTCAGAGCTCATGCGATCCGCGTCGCCACTCGAAGCGTTGGGGTTCTGCTTGTACTTCCAGTGCGCGGCGACGCCGTGCTCGGCGCGCTCATGCATGTCGAAGGTACGGATCTGGATCTCCACCGGCTTGCCACCGGGTCCGATGACCGTCGTATGCAGCGACTGGTAGAGATTAAACTTCGGCATCGCGATGTAGTCTTTGAAACGGCCGGGAATCGGGTTCCAGCGCCCGTGCAGCGCCCCCAGCACGCCGTAGCAATCCTTGATCGACTCCACCAGGACGCGCACAGCCACCAGATCGAAGACCTCATCGAAGGCCTTGCCGCGCACGATCATCTTCTGGTAGATCGAGTAGTGGCTCTTCGGACGGCCACTCACCGTCCCCTTCGTGCCCGAACGACGCAAATCCTCTTCGATCTGGTCGATGACATCTCGCAGGTATTCTTCGCGCTGGGGCGCCCTCTCCGTAACGAGGCGGTCGATCTCCTCGTAGATCTCCGGATACAGCGTCTTGAACGACAGCTCCTCAAGCTCCCACTTCACCATGTTCATGCCGAGGCGATGAGCCAGGGGCGCGTAGATCTCCAGCGTCTCCTTCGCCTTCTTTGCCGCCGACTTGGCGGGTACAAACCGCCACGTGCGGGCATTATGCAGGCGGTCGCCGAGCTTGATGAGTAGAACGCGAATATCGCGGCTCATCGCGACAAGCATCTTGCGCAGCGTCTCGGACTGGGCAGCGGCCCCGTAGTGCACCTTATCGAGCTTAGTGACACCGTCAACGAGGTTGGCGATTGCCTCGCCATACTCGGCAGCGAGCTGCTCAAGCGTGTAGTCCGTGTCCTCAACCGTGTCATGCAGCAACGCTGCGACAAGCGTCGGGGTCGTCATGCCCATCTCCGCGAGGATGGTCGCAACGGCGACCGGATGGGTGATATACGGTTCACCGGACTTGCGCATTTGCCCGCGGTGGTGTTCCTCGGCAGTGCGGTACGCCCGCTCGACGACGCTGATATCCGCCTTCGGATGGTTCGCCCGCAGGGCGCGCACAAGCGGCTCAATCTCGGGGATTGTGGCGCGTCCGCGTGAGCCAAACCAAACGAGGCCAGAGCGCACTCGGGAACCGGCCGCGGGAAGTGCGGCTCCTGAAGTCATGTCGTCGCTGCTCATGGCCCCATGATAGCGACGAACGAGCGGGTCCGGGGATCGTGGCGATCCCCGGACCCGCTCGCTGTCAAGAAACGACGCTTAGAGGTGTAGCGCGCTCTCCACCGTGACATCCGTCAGCACCGAGCGGCCGCCCAGCGCATCGAGTTCCAGGAGAACGGCCACGGCCTCGACGGACGCGCCGCACTGACACAGCAGCTTCACCGCCGCGTTCGCGGTGCCGCCCGTTGCGAGCACGTCGTCGATGATGAGGACGCGCTGTCCCTCGTGGACCGACTCGGGGTGTATTTCCATACGCGCCGTGCCGTACTCGAGCTCGTAGTCGACGCCGATCACGTGGCCGGGCAGCTTGCCAGCCTTGCGGATCGTCAGCATTCCGAGGCCAAGCTCGGCGGCCACGGGGGCGCCGAGGATGAAGCCACGCGATTCAAGACCCGCGACTGCGTCGATGCGACCCTCGTAGCGAGCGCCGATCAGCTCAACCAGTTCCTTGAATGCCGGGCCGTTCGCAAACAGCTCCGTGATATCGCGGAACAGGACGCCGGGTTCCGGAAAATCCGGGATCTCCAACATGTTGCTTCGCACCAGAGTGGCGATGCGCTCGCCAAGCTCACCGATCATCGATGATTCTTCTTCCTGTGGGGCTGATTCTCGTTGCCCAGGCGCTTGCCGGGCTTGATAGGAGCCACCTTCACCGATGCGGAGGCGCCCGGAGTGTCAGTGGCGTGGCGGCCCTGACGTGCCCGGTCGACGGCCGCGTTGTGCTCGCGGGTCTTGGCCGACAGCTCCTGGAAGGTGACCAGAAGCGGCGACGCGATAAAGATCGACGAGTAGGTACCGGCGATCATACCGACGAACAGGGCCAGCGAGATATCCACCAGGGTACCGGGGCCGAGGGCCACGGAACCAATGATGAGGATCGCACCGACGGGGAGAAGCGCCACAACCGAGGTGTTGATCGAACGAACCATCGTCTGGTTGACCGCAAGGTTCACGTACTCGGCGAAGGTGTAGTGCTTCTGCTCGTAGACGTCCGAGGTCAGTTCGCGCACCTTGTCGAAGACGACGACGGTGTCATACAGCGAGTAGCCCAGAATCGTCAGGAAGCCGATCACGGTCGCGGGCGAGACCTCGACCTGCAGGATCGCGAACACGCCGATGGTCACGGCGATGTCGTGCACCAGCGCGAGCAGCGCAGACGCAGCCATGCGCCACGAGCGGAAGTACACCGTCATCAGCAGGGCGACGAGCGCCATGAAGATGACGAGCGACTGAGCGGCCTTCGTGGTGACTGAGGAACCCCAGGAGGGGCCGATCGAAGAGGACTGCACCTCAGTCGCATCCACGCCGTAGGCGCTGGCCAGCGCATCACGCATCTGAGCGGTCTGCGCGGAATCCAGGGACGACGTCTGGATTCGGACCGAGTCCGAGCCCACGCGGGTCACCTTCGGGGCACCCTCGACGAGGCCGGTGGAGGTCACTGCACGCGAGGCGAAAGACTCGCTCTGGTCGCTCACGTGAGCGACATCGAACTGCGAGCCTCCGGTGAACTCAATTGAGCGGTTCAGGCCCAGGATCGCGACGAGCGCGAAACCGAGGACGAGCACCGCGGCGGCGAGGCCGACGAAGACCTTACGCTTGGGAACGACAGCATAGGACTTGTCGCCCGAGTACAGGGCGTTGCCCCACTGAGCAAAACTCATCATGTCAGTTCTCCTCTTCCTCGGTCACGCCTGCGGCGCCATCCGTCGTTTCGGCTGAAGCATCGTCGACGGTCTCTTCCTCGGCCTTCGCAGCGGCGAGGCGGGCGGCACGGCGGCGCTCGGCGATCGACAGACCGTCGCCGGCCTCGTCGTCCTTGTCCTTCGTCGTCGCGGATTCACCACGCACGACCACGCGACCACGACCCGCGTACACGAGAGCATTCTTCGCACCCAGGTGCTCGGGATCCAGACCCGACAGCTTGTGGCCCTCGCCGAAGAAGCGAGTCCGGATCAGCAGCTCCATCATCGGGTGGGTGAACAGGAAGATCACCGCGATGTCGATAACTGTCGTGATACCGAGGGTGAAAGCGAAGCCCTGAACGCCACCAACGGCGAGCAGGTAGAGGACCACGGCCGCAACCAGGTTGACGGCGTCGGAGACCAGAATGGTGCGCTTGGCACGATCCCAGCCCTCTTCGACGGCGGCGCGCAGCGGTCGTCCTTCTCGGACCTCGTCTCGAACACGTTCGAAGTAGACGATGAACGAGTCGGTGGTCACGCCAATTGCCATGATGAGACCGGCGACGCCTGCCAGCGAGAGGCGGTAGCCCATCGCCCACGACAGCAGCGTGATCACCAGGTAGGTGATGACCGAGGCAACGACCAGCGAACCTGCGGAGATGATCGCGAGGCCGCGGTACTGCCAAATCAGGTAGAGGATGACCAGCAGGAAGCCGATGAGAGCCGCCCACAGACCGACGGTCAGGTGATCCGTACCGATCGTCGCAGAAATCTGCTGCTCGGACTCGACCTCGAAGTTCAGCGGCAGCGAGCCGAACTGCAGCTGGTTAGCCAGAGCAGTCGCGGACTGCGCAGTGAAGTTACCGCTGATCTGCGCCTCACCGTTGGGGATGATGGCCTGCATAGACGGAGCGGTAATCACGGTTCCATCGAGAACGACCGCGAACGAGTTACGGTCCGGGCTGCCACGATAGGACGCCCCCTGGGGGTCCGAATCGTGGTAGCCGTACAGGATCGTGGAGGTTTCCTTGAACTTCTCGGTGCCGTCGTGGTTGAACTGCAGCGACACGATCCACTGGCCGGTCGACTGACCGTTGTTGTTGCGCGCGATGGCCGCAGCAGCAGTCGTCAAATCCGAACCGGGAACGGCCACGGGGCCCAGGATGTACTTGATCTGGCCGGACTCGTCGCAGGCGGCGTAGGGCTTGTCGGCAGGCCCCTCGACACGCTTCACATCGGCGGATGCCGAGCAATCGAGCGTCAGGAAGTCGTACGTGACCTGCTCGGTCACCCAGGCGAGATCCGACGCATTCTCGGGAGTCGTCGCAGGGGTGTCGGACAGGACGCCGTCGCCATCCGCGTCGGCAGCGCCGCGAGCGGTCGCCTCATCCAGGGCGGTGGACTGAACGCCGGACTGAGCCGTATCAGCCGCGCCAGCGCCGCTCTGCTCACCGGACTGAGCACCGGACTGTTCACCCGACTGAGCGCCGGACTGCGCACCCGACTGAGGGTTATCCACCTTGGGCTGCTGCTGATTCTGCAGAATGCCCTGCGCGGGCCCAATGCGCAGCACGGGGCGGAAGTTCATCTGCGAGGACGAGCGGATCAGATCCAGCTGCTCCTGGGACGGGGTGCCGGGAATCGACACCATGATGTTGGAGCTACCCAGAGAGGAGATCTCGGACTCGGACACGCCGGAAGCGTCAATACGATTACGAATAATCGCGATCGCCTGCGTGATATCTTCCTCGGTGATTGCACGCTGTCCCTCCGACGTCGGGGTCGGTGTCAGGATCAGCTGGGTACCACCCTTAAGGTCAAGGGCCAGGTCGGGATACGGGGACACGCCCTTCACGAAGTGCCCGATCGCAAGTGCCGCGCACGCCGCCACGATGGCGACGGTCAGGGTCACGAGCGCGCGCACGGGGCGTCGCTTGTGTGATGCCACGGTTCTACTTTCCGTTCAGCCTTGAGTTACTTCTGCTGCTCGTCGGAGTCCTGGAGAGAGGACTGCGTGTCCGTGTCGTCGAGCCCGAGGATGACATCATCCTCATCCGCCGACTCAGGCGCATCGGATGCCTCGGCCACCACGTCCTCCTCGGTCGTGCCCAGGGGCGGCTGGCCACCGATCTCGGCGATCACAAAGCGTTCCCAGTACATCTCGTGACCATCGGAGGTCTCCAGGACGACGATGTCGCCGTCCAGGTCCACGAAACGGCCCCAGAATCCCCAGCGGGTACGAACCCATTCTCCGGGGGTGACGGCCGCAAGCTGGTCGCGCTTGTCCTGCTCCATCTTCTCCATTTGCTTCTTGCGGGAGCGCGTTGTCCACATCATGAAGACGATGAGGAAAGCTGCCATGATCAGGAGCATGTAGTTGTTCATAAAGGCTGATTCACTTTCGATGACGGTCTAGCGCTTCGAGCGCACTTTGCCAGTCTAATGCCCGAGCAACGTTTTAGCCTAAGTGATCAAGGTGTGGCGCGGCGCGAGACGCCTCCGGAGCCTTTTTGACACTCCGCACGTGCCCGCGGCCTGCACGGATGGGGACGAGGCCCACTCCCCTAGTCGAAGAGCGCCCCATCGGGCGACGGCGGGGTCAGCCCGAGGTGTGCCCATGCCTTCGGGGTTGCCATGCGTCCGCGGTTGGTACGGACGAGGAAGCCTTCGCGGACGAGATAGGGCTCCGCAACAGTTTCGACGGTCTCAGCTTCCTCGCCGATTGTGACAGACAGAGTCGTCAGGCCCACCGGGCCACCCGCGAAACGACGGCAGATGGCTTCGAGAACCGCGCGTCGAGTCGATCCAGGCCGGAGGGGTCGACCTCGAACAGCTCGAGGGCTCCGCGGGCCGCATCGAGGGTCAGCTGCCCGTCGCCATGCACCTGGGCGTAGTCAACGACGCGGCGCAGGAGGCGGTTCGCGATACGAGGCGTTCCACGCGAACGCGAGGCGATCTCGTGGGCGGCCTGCGCGTCAATGGGCGAACCCAGCAGCGAGGCGGAACGGGTGACCACCGACTGGAGCTCATCGGTCTCGTAGAACTCGAGATGGGCCGTGAAGCCGAAGCGGTCGCGCAGCGGCGCGGGGAGCAGGCCCGAACGCGTCGTCGCGCC
>CAKMQM010000093.1:0-9121 GCA_927911615.1 uncultured Xylanimonas sp. | reverse complement strand
TGTACATCCGTGGCCTCGTGGGTCGCGGCCAGCTCACCGAGGACGAAGCCCGCCAGTCAATCGCCCAGTACGAGGCGGAACTCGGGCGCATCCTCGAGGAGACCCGCGCAGGCGGCGCCTCCTCGGTGTCCGAGATCAACCCGGGCAGCCGCACGCACGACCCCGCACTGACGGCGGGCGTGGGCGAGGCCGGGGAATCCCGCGACGAAGAATGGACCATGCCGGAGTCCCAGATGCCCGGCATCGGCATGATGATCGGCTGGACGTCCGCGGCCCCCGCCAAGCAGCTGCGCCGCATCGGCCGCGCGCACACCCGCTTCCCCGAGGGTTTCGAGCCCCACCCGAAGCTGCGTCAGCTGTGCGAGCGCCGCCTCGAGATGGCGCTGGGTAACAAGCCCATCGACTGGGGCTTCGCGGAGCTCCTGGCCTTCGGCACGCTCCTCATGGAGGGCACCGGCGTGCGCCTGTCCGGCGAGGACGTGGGCCGCGCGACCTTCGTCCAGCGCCACGCGATCCTGCATGACGCGAACGACGGGCGAGAGTTCACGCCGCTGCGCTTCCTCACGGAGAACCAGGCGCGTTTCGACGTGTGGAACTCCCCGCTGAGCGAGTACGGCGTGCTGGCCTTCGACTACGGCTACTCGCTGGAAAGCCCCGAGACTCTGACGATCTGGGAGGCCCAGTTCGGCGACTTCGCGAACGGCGCACAGACGGTCATCGACGAGTTCGTGTGCTCGGCCGAGCAGAAGTGGGGACAGCGTTCCTCGCTCGTCATGCTCCTCCCCCACGGCTACGAGGGTCAGGGACCCGACCACTCGAGCGCGCGCATCGAGCGCTACCTGCAGCTGGCCGCCCAGGACAACATGTGGATCGTCCAGCCCTCTACGCCGGCGAACTACTTCCACATGCTGCGCACACAGGCCTACAAGCGCCCGCGCAAGCCGCTCATCGCGTTCACGCCCAAGCAGCTGCTGCGTCTGTCGGCCGCTTCCTCGCACCTCGACGAGTTCACCTCGGGCGCCTTCCAGCCCGTCATCGGCGACTCCTCGATCACCGATCCGTCGTCGGTGACGCGCATCCTGCTGTGCTCGGGCCGCCTGTACTACGACCTCGTCAAGGAGCGCGAGCACCGCGGCGACACGTCGACGGCGATCATCCGCTTGGAGCAGCTCTACCCGCTGCCCGAGGCCGAGGTCGCCGAGGCCCTGGCCCAGTACCCGAATGCGTCGGTGACCTGGGTGCAGGACGAGCCGCGCAACCAGGGCGCGTGGCCGCACCTGGCGCTCAACCTCTTCCCGTCGCTGGGACGCCCGGTCCGCGTGGTCTCTCGCCCCGAGTCGGCCACGACCGCAGCGGGACGTGCCTCGCTTCACAAGGAGCAAGCAGCTACCCTTATTGCGCAGGCCTTCGAAGGCTAACGAGGGCCGGCGCCCCCACCGGGGGCGCGGGAGGCACCGGAAAGGAACACCATGCGGATCTGCTTCATCGGAGACGAGCTCGTCGCGGGCGTCGGCGACCCCCGAGGCCTGGGCTGGGTCGGTCGCGTCAACGCACACTCCACCTTCGATCTGCCCGCCACGTTCCTGACCCTCGCCGTACCCTCAGAGACGACGAAGCAGATGGCTGCGCGCTGGGAGGCCGAGGTCCTGCCGCGCCTGGCTGAGGGCGAGCCCCACGGCCTCGTCATCGGTGTGGGCCCTGGCGACGTCGCGGCCGGCATTTCGACGGCCCGCTCGCGCCTGAACCTGGCCAACATCACCGACCGGGCGACAGCGCTGGGCATCCCCAGCTTCGTCGTGGGTCCCCCGCCGCTCGCGGGCGTAGACTCCGGGTCGCTGAAGGCCCTATCCTCCTCGTGCTCCGAGGTGTGCGCGCGCCGAGGCATCCCCTTCGTTGACTGCTACACGCCGCTCGTCGCGCACGACCAGTGGTTCGAGGACATGGCCGCCTCCCTGGCGCGAGGCGCGGACGGGCAAACCCTGCCCGGCCAGGCCGGCTACGCCCTCATGGCGTGGATCGTCCAGCACCAGGGCTGGTACGAGTGGACGGGAGCGACCCCGGCGGACGTCTAAGAGCAGGCTCACTATGTCGAAGCGCTCCCCTTCGCATCGGGCACCCAAGGCCACCCGAACCTGCAATCGGCAAGAATTCCGCATGATCATGTGGCTCCGTGTCACGGTCGTGTCCGCTGTCGTCATGCTCGCAGCATCGTTGCTCTCGGGATCCATCGGGGACCGCCGTTTTTACTGCTCCTTGATCGCCTCCAGCGCAGCCATTATTCTCAGCGTCTGTCTTGTTCTTTCCTTTCCCACGCTAGTCCGCATGATGCGCGAGCGACTCAAGGACCCCGGCTCTGCACGTCCCGCCGCCGCAGCGCTCGGCATGATTCTGATGTTCGCTTTGTTTGCGACCTTCCTGTCGTACATAGGTTCGACTTCTGTCATTCATCTCGTCGGTGACGCAATGAGCGGACATCAGACACTCACCGCCACCAAGTGCGAGCGCTTTCGGCAGGACAAGCACCGCGGCTACCGTCAGATCACGCATTACTCCAACGAATTCACCCTCCAGTTCGAGGACGGCTCCTCGCATAACTTCGACGTATCGACGTGGACATCAGGGGAGTTAAAACGCGAAAAAAGCCCCTATTACCCCGTCTACCAGTTGTGTGTTCTCCGACCGAAGACAACAACCGTTATCGTTGACTTCTACCCGCGCAGCGGGATCATTAAGGCCATCCGTGAGGCGTGAGCCGAACGCACCCCGGCAATTTTCTGACAGCAGGAGGAATTGAGCATGTATCCGCGCCGTTCGCGTTTCTCCCCTCAGATACGTCCGGGCACCGCCCGGCAACAGCGCGCCATGACCATATGGGCCTGCGTGTTCCTCGCGTCCATAGTCGTCATGTTCGCCGCGTTTGTTCTGTCCGGTAATTTCGGTGTCCGTAAGTTGGTCTGCGTGATGATCGGCTCTGGCGCAGCGGTGCTTTTCGGCATCTGCTGCTTGGTGGCCCTCCCAACGCTCGTTCGCGCAATGCGCGATGCACTGCAGGGACCGGGCGACAGCCGCCCAGCAATTGGCACATTCATCATGATTGCCGCCGCAGCGCTCATCGGAACGACGATGGTCGTCATGGGAGGTGGGGCCTTCGCAGAAGGCTACGAAGACGCCCGCCAAGGCCCCCAAACGCGGGCCGTCACGAGCTGCGAAAAATACTTTACAGTGACCGAACAAGGGCGCCGTGGCAGCAAGTACTACCGCAACTATTTTACTCTCCATTTTGACGATGGAACGTCACGCCGCTTCGAGGTCACGACGGACACAGAAGATGAGTTTGCGCAGCCGACGAGCCCCTACTACGCCGTCTATCAGGCCTGTGTCATCCAGCCTTCCACAACCTCTATCGTCATTGAGGTCTACCCGCACAGCGGGATCATGAAGGCCATCCGTGAGGCGTGACGCGAACGCACCCCGGCCTCGTCCATCCCACACACATCAGTGAGACTATGAGCAACCAGTACCCCACCACTCCCCCGCCCGGTCCCGTCAACCGCCAGCCGGCCTCGCCGGTGATCGAGCACCTGCCGCGGGGGTTCTCAACGCGCGCAAACCTGCTCATGTTCGTCGTCATCGGCTTCTTCGGCACCCTCTACAACGGATGCTTGTCGCACCACCCCTCATCGAAGAAGCTGCTCCTCGACCTGTATCCGCGCACGCAGATCATCGCTGACGCGCGCATCGTCTAGCGAGTACCTGTCCCATGAACGAATACCTCTGCCGACTCATCATCACCTCTCGGTCAGGTGCCCCCACGCTCGCGCGCACCCGTAGTATTGTCGGTGCACGCCCAATATTGAGCTAGCCTCCGCACGAGGACACCACCCCACTGACCAGCGAGACACCATGAGCAACCAATACCCCCACGGCTATCCTCCTCAGCAGCCCTTCCCGGGCCAGGTCCCGATGCAGCCGCAACCCGGCCAATACCAGGGCGGCATGTACCCCCAGCAGCCCTTCCCGGGCCAGGTCCCGATGCAGCCGCGTGGACTGGGCAACATGGGCCGTCCGGTCATGAACACGAACTACGCGACGGCGCTCAACGTCCTGAAGATCCTCACGATCAGCGGTGTCATTGCCTATTTTGTGCTGAGCAATTTCTACGACGTGGGCGACATCAAACTCAAGTGGCAAAGCATCGCGAGCGCCGTGGGCACCATCAGTATGCTCATCTGTGCGGTCATCATCGTCGTGACAGCTCACCGCATGAACCGAGCAAAGCGCGCTGGCGAGAGGACGAACATGCGTAAGCCAATCGTCTCGCTCGCGGTTCTCTCCATCCCCGTCCTCGTCGTCGGGACGATGTCGATCATTGGTTCCGTGCAGTCGGTTGCGGACACGATCGAAGGAACACAGACCGTCACCGTCAAGTCGTGCAGCTACAGTGAGCTCAGAACGCGCTCGCGACGGAGAGGCACCTCGACGTCCTACAGGTTCGATCTCACCCTCACCGACGGCTCGAAGCACACGACTCGCTTGGACAGCGCCTACGACGCGGCCGGCGTCTACAGCACTCTCTACGAAGCGTGCGCCGACAAGAAGGGGGCCTCACCTCTGACACTTGAGGTCTATCGCCACAGCTGGATCATCGTCAACGCACGAATTGAGTAGGATGCTGCGCGTTCTCAACGACGAGGTGGGTGCACCCGCCCAGCCCAAGCCTCGTCCGTCTCCGTCCCAGCTGAAACGGTTTTTATGAGCAACGAAGCGCCTCTCTCCCACGATCAACCCTCCGTTGATGAACCCCATATCTCGCGCACTGCCATCGCGGTAGCGGCCGGGAGCCTCACCGCAATTGTGTGCTGGATGATCATCCAATTCGCACGCATGTCCCCCATCGCCGTTCCCGTCATCATCCCCATCTGCGCGGCTATTATCCTGAGCGGAATCATTGGATGTGCCATCTATTATTCAATCGGTTTCGCTATACGAGACTCGCATAGGCCACGTCGGCACCGCAAAGAACGCGACTGAGCACCGCTACCCGCAGTACCACCGTTGAGGCCCCCCATGAGCAAGCGTAAGAACACGTCTACCACACCCCAATCCCCAACAAGTTCGCTGACGAAAGAGCAGAAGCGCTATGGGACAGCGTTCTGGATCGTCCTCACTCTCATCTTGTATGGTTTGGGCCATTTGGCAGACACAATTTCCCCTCATGGCCCCTCGCGGTTCCGCTGGCTGACTTTCTCCTACGGCACAGCGTTTCTCATCATGCTCGCATGCATCGCCGCCATTACCTACTTGTTTCAATGGTTCGACAAGCGCGAGAGAGCTGGCACTGTCATGGGCTTGCACAAACGAGCCACAGCCCTCGTGATACCGGTGCTTATTTTGATTCCAAGCGCATACAACGCTCTAGGTTACGGGACGCGTGTCGTCTTCGATCTCTTCACCGGTCCGCAGACTGTGACCGTCTCATCGTGCACACGCGAAATTGTTTCGCGCCGAGAACCACATGGACGCTACCGAACCGTGTCCGTAGCTGACTATCACTTCATCATGACCCTGGCCGACGGAACCACCCGTCAGACAGTCATCGATAGCCGCGTATTTCTCGATGACCGACGCATCGACGAAGTCCTGTACAGCGCTTGCGTCAAGAATCCAGGGACAACTTCGATGACACTTGACGTCTACTACTACTCGTGGATCATTGATCAAGCAAGGCTGGATTGACGAGGCTCGCCGTCTCTCCGACGCACGTCGACGCCAGCGCGAGCCGCCTTGCGGGCGAACTCGATCGCATCGGGACCCAAGATGCCCACGTCGCATGGGTGAGATACGCGCCCTCATCGAGGCCGCGAGCGGTACTGTGAAGACTGACGAGCAAGTCGGCGCCTGGTCGCAACCGCACACCGGGATTCTCCCGGAACCTCACCCGATCCTGAGGAGAGGCCCTAGGCTCGTCGTCATGCACCCGGCCGACAGGTAGCAGCCATGAGTAATCAATACCCTTATCTCTCCCCCTACGATCCGTCCACTGACGGCAGTCAACCCGCCAACCAGCCGCAGGTGCCGCAGCCGCAAGCGGGCGACGCGCAGCCTTCCTTGCCGCCGCTGTCGTACCAGGGTTGGTCATTCCAGGGGTCCCCATACGGGGAGGCGTACGCCGCGTCGTCCGACGCCGACGAGGACTCTCAGAGTGCTCCTTCCCCCACCGATCCTTCCGGCGAAGACACAGCGCCGAAGAAGCACACGGGGTGGTGGCTTCTGCTCGCGCTCGTGGGTCTCCTCGTCGGCATGGTCTTCTATTTCTTCGGCGAGATGTTCGACTTCGGCAAGGAACGGATCGTCTGGACCCTCATCAAGTGCGCCGTCGCACTCGTCTTCGCCCTCGCCATGATTCCCCTCTATGCCGCTACGCGGCGCAATTACCTCATGGCGAGCGCACGGGGCGACGAGAAAGTGGCACAACAACGCCAGCTCGGCCTGGGCATGGTCGGCGTCTTTGGCCTCGGATTCGCCATTTACGCGCTGTCGAACGGCGTTCCCGCGGTGCTTGACGTCGCCAACGGCCCACACACTGTCACGGTCACGTCATGCAGCTTCGACCAGTACAAGACGAGTCGGTCACGCCCCCGCGGCGGCGTCTCGAACGTGTATAAGAACCAGTTCATCATGACGTTTGAGGATGGCTCGACCCACACGCAGACCGTTGAGACGGACAGCAAGGATGAGATTGCGAGGCAAGGGGACGTGACGGCCGTCCTCTACGAGGCCTGCGCCCTGCGCTCCGGCAGCGCAACCATGACCATCGGTTACTACACGCATTCGAGGGTCGTCGCGAGCGCGAGGATCAACAACTGATCGCTCGGCCGACATGCCCAGGAGGCCTGCGCTAGTGCCCCGGCCTCTTCCCCAACCTCTGCGACCCGAGAAGGATCCCATGTCACGCACCCCCGCTTCCTCTCCTCGTCGGGCATCCTCTCCCGCGCAAGGCTCGACAGGCGCAGGCGTCCTCAAGAAGATCGCCACCGCCATCGGGGCCGTCCTCGTGGCTCTGGTCATTGCTGCCATCGCCCTCTTCTGGTTCATCGGAGATCACACAGATTTCGGTCGCGAGCGCGTCGTGTGGAAAGCGCAGGCCTGCGGCGTTGGGCTCGTCCTCGTCGCCGGGCTCCTCATCGCGTGCGCGTTCGCGTACCTCGGCGTTTGGCGGGCCAAGCGCGACGTCGATATTGAGAAGTACAACCAGCGTTCCTTCGGCATCGTCGTCCTGTGCATCACCGCATTATTCGTGGGATTCCAGTCAATCAGCCGCGGCCTGCCCGCCTTCCGCGACCTGAAGGAGGGCACCACCACCGTCACCGTCACCTCGTGCAGCTTCGAGCAGATGCCACGATCAAACCCGGGGACGCGCGCCGATCGTACGCCCGACAACGGATGGGACAACACCTTCACGATGACGCTCGCTGACGGCACCAAGCGCGCCACGGTCATCTCAACAGACAATGCGGGCGACATCGCATCGCGAGGCGGTCTCACAGGTGTTCTCTACGAGGCCTGCGCTCAGCGCTCCGGGTCCGCCTCCATGACCATGGAGGTCTCACCCCACACGTGGTCCATCGTCGAGGCGCGCATCGACTGAGACTGCCGCCTCCCGCCGTTCGGTAGTGTGCCATTGGCGTGCGCCCCCTCGCCCAGCCGACCCCTGGTGTGCGAGCCTCGACTAGTCGTATCGGTACCGGGCGACGCGGGGTTGCCTGCAACCGTCGTCCTCGATCAACGAAGCCGTGAAACGACGCGTGAAACGGGTCGCCTCACGCCTGGGTGAGGATCCCCGAGATGAAGCGCGCGCTGTGGTCGAGGGCGGCCTCGGCCTCGGGAATAACGGGGACTGAGAGCACGTAGACGTGGAAGCCGTCCGGCTCCACACGCAGGCGCACGTCGACGCCAGCGCGAGCCGCCTTGCGAGCCGAACTCGATCGTGTCGGGGCCCAGGATGTCCGCGTCACCCTGGAAAATCCGCATCGGCGGCAGCCCCGACGGATCGCCAAACAGGGGGCTGACACGCCAGTCGGCCGGATCCAAGTCGCCCGCCCACGCGCGGCCGCCCACGCCAGTCCGGGCGCGCGCCAGAATCTTGTCGCGCCCTTGCACGTCCTCGATCGCCGGGTTGGTCATCGTGACGTCTACCCACGGCGCGTACAGGACGAGGCCGTCCACCTGGCGTTTACCCGCGTCGCGACGCTGCATCGCGAGGGATAACGCCAGGCCGCCGCCCGCCGAGTCGCCGAAGATGACAACGCGGCCGAACTCAGCCTGGGCCTCGTCGATGATGGGCTGGACGAAGTCGAAGGCTTCGGCCGCGGTGTGTTCGGGGGCGAGAGGGTAGTCCGGAATGATGACGGGCAGGCCCGTGCGGTCGATGAGGCCCTCAACGATGCCCCACTGGCCGTCAACCAGCGGGAAGAGGTAGGCACCGCCGTGCAGGAAGATGAGGGCGCCACCCGAGCGCAGGCCCTGCTTCGGGAACACGCGGGTCACGCCCTTGTCGCACGTCGCCGTGAAACGCGCTCGCATCGACGCAGGCATGGGGTGTTGCTGCGGGGCACCCGCCGCCATGTCGCGCGCGGCTTCCTCGGTGTGCAGCGCGGGAGGCGTAAGGCCCTTTCGGGCGTGAACGAGACGCATCTGGAGGGACATGGAGCCTCTTTCGTATCGACGAATCACTCTGCGCGCACAGGGACGCACCCGCGCGCCAACAGGTACCAGGATACGCTGCGAAAGTGGTTCGCTCCTCGCTGCGACGCGAGTGCAGCACCACCGCAGGTGTATGAGCGCGGTGTCGCCCGTGCCGAAGTCAAAGGCTTTTGCACTTCTCACGGAAGTTCGAGGCGCCCGGTTGTCTCAGGATCTGACGCGAGCACATCGGCCGATATCTGGATGCTCGTCCAAGTGTCGCACGCGCGTATTCGGTTCACTGGAAATAGTAGAGTTGGCTTGTGGATAGGAAACGTTGTTCTGGATAGGAAATAGTTATCTGGATAGGTTATTAAGCTATCCAGAACGCAATAACCTATCCAGATCCTCGCAACCTATCCAGATCGCGCACCTGATC
>CAKMQM010000092.1:0-3184 GCA_927911615.1 uncultured Xylanimonas sp. | reverse complement strand
TGAGTGTGCGTCCGCTGTCCCACTTCTGCAGGCCGATCATGGTGCGCAGCAGCGTCGTCTTGCCGGCGCCGTTGGGACCCAGGATGCCAGGAGCGAGCGCTCGGGCACCTCGAAGGACACGTTCGTCAGGATCGGGGAGGCGCGCCCGGATAGGTGAAGGTCGCGTTTTCGACGCTGATCATCGCGCTCCTCCCGTCCGGCGCAGCAGCACGATAAAGAATGGGGCGCCGATGATGGCCGTCAGGATCGAAATGGGAATCTCCGAGGCCGACAGGGAACGCGCGAGCGTATCGATGACGATCATGAGCGCCGACCCGAGCAGCAGCGAGACGGGGATAACCGCTCGGTTGTTCTGCCCGCACAGCATGCGCGCGCAGTGCGGCACGAGCAGGCCGACCCAGCCGACCTGGCCGCACATCGAATGACCGAGGCCGTGATGACCGTCGACGCGACGATGAGGATCGCGCGCATGAGGGAGACATTGACGCCGGCTGAGCGGGCCTCGTCCTCCGAGAGGGAGAGGATGTTGAGCTGCCAGCGCAGCGCCACGATGACGACGCGCCGGCAATGATGAAGGGTGCGCCCAGTGCGATCTGGTGGTAGGTGACCGCGGTGAGGGAACCCATGAGCCAGTAGGTAATCTCCGGGAGCTGGCTCGTGGGGTCGGCAGTGAGCTTGAGGAGCGAGAGGACCGCGTTCGCGAGGGCGGAGACGATGACGCCGCCGAGCACGAGCGTGATGACGTTGAAAGAACCCGAGCGCGTGCGCGAAATCGCCGTCGTGAAAGCCATCGTCGCCAGGCCCGCGACGAGCGCCGCGGCCTGCACGCCGATCAGGTTCCAGTCCAGCAGCAGGGCGATGACCGCGCCAACGCACGTGCCTGCCGCGACGCCCAGGGTGTCCGGCGTGGCCAGGGGGTTGGAGAACAGCGACTGGAACGAGGCGCCGGCAACCGACAGGCCCCCGCCGATCAAGATCGCCACGATGATGCGCGGCGCCCGCAGGTCAAACACGACCGAGTTGACGCGCGGGGGCACCGCCGGGCCACCCCAGAACCGCGCGCGCAGCGCCGCAACCACGTCCTCCAGGGACACGGAAAAACGGCCGATCAGCATGGCTGCCGCCGCGCACACGACAATGAGGGCGATCAGCGTGGGGACCACCCACACGCGCAGCCGCCCGTTCCTGGTCAGTACAGACTTCATGATGTCCTCTCCCCGACGCGCGCCGGGAGTAAAGCGCATAAGGTGCCCCCGCTCGTCGATAGGGAGACGAGGCCGGGGACAGGTATCAGGACGCGGTGTCCGGGTTGACGATGCGCTGGGCCTGCTCGTCCGTGAGCGTGAAGTTGTACATCTTCTGGTAGTAGTCCTTCGTCATCGACACGAGGTCAACGTCGGAGAACTGCTCCGGGTACAGGGAGGCGCCGAGCCAGTTGGCGACGATGGGAGCATCCGGGTTGGGGGTGAACCAGTTCCACATGCCCAGTCCGGTGGAGTAGACGCGGCCGGACTTCACGGAGCTGAGGGTGGACAGGTCCACGCCCTCGACCGAGTTCGTCAGGACGGTGTTTGCCGTCATGTTCGACATGCCCTTGCCGGTGACGAGGAGGACCTGGGGGTCCCACGTGAGGACCTGCTCGAAGGTGACGGGCGTGTGCGAGGTGTCGGTGTCGCGCGTGACGTTCGTGTAGTTCAGCGAGTCGGCCCATTCGTTGGTGAACCAGCCGTCCTTGCCGCCCGCGACTGCGAGCTGGCCGTCGGCCGCGCCCATGAGCACCATCGTCGAGACGCGCTGGTCCTCGGGAACCTTCGCGGTGCGCGCGCGGGCGTCAGCGACGAGGTCCTTGCCGAGCGCGATCTTGTCGGCCATGTGGCCGTCCTCGTTGAAGACGTCCTCAAGGAGCTCCATCCACTCCGTGTACGTCTCCGACGGGTTCCCCATCGTCGTGAAACCGACGGCCGGGATGCCGGCCTTGCGGAACATTTCGCCGTGTTCCTTGTTGAAGGCGTTGTAGAAGACGACGTCGACGTTCAGGTTGAGTAGAGCCTCGGCGTTGAGCTCGCCCTTGTCGTAGTAGCTGGTGTCCACCTGCATCATTTCGGGCGCCATCTCGGCGGCGATCGTCTGGCTCATGGCCTTGACGCGGGCGGCGCTCATGCCCACCAGGTAGGGGGCCTTGCCGTCGAAGTAGGCCAGGTAGGTGGATTCGATCGGGATCTGGTCGATGGCGACGCGGGTGATTTTTTCGGGTAGGACGACCTCGTTGCCCGCGTGGTCGGTGATCGTGCGCGTCGACGAGGCCGTGGTTTCCTGGGTGGTCTGCTCTGACTGGGTGGCGGTGGAGCCGGAGCTGCCCGCGCAGGCGGTGAGAGCCAGGGTGGCGGTGGCCAGGATTGCTGTCAGGGTGGCGAGGCGGGTTTTCATTGGGTCCTCTCGTGTTTTTGGGATTACGAGGGAGATGCTACACAAAATTAGGTGCTCCTTACAAGGGTGAGCGCGGCATTATGACACGGTGTTTTTTCCTTGGGGTCGTGTAGAGGTTTTGGCGGTGTCGATGTGCGTGTTTCTTGGACGCAGATGAGCATGCTCGTATTTATCCTGGCGTCGATAGGTTGAAGTGTGCGGAAGGAGCATCATGGCCGTGGAGCTCGATCTGGAGCGCGCCCTCGTCATTGGGGTCGCCTCGAGTGCCCTGTTTGACCTGGAAGAGTCCGACGCGGTGTTCCGCGAGCAGGGGGAGGAGCGGTATCGGGAATACCAGCGCGACCATCTCGATGACGTCCTCGAACCTGGCGTTGCGTTCCCCTTCATTCGGCGCCTCCTCGACCTGAATGACCTGTCGGATCGAGAGCGCCTGGTGGAGGTCGTCATCCTCTCGCGCAACGACCCGGAGACCGGGATGCGGGTCATGCGTTCCGTCGCGAGTCACGGCTTGGACATCACGCGCGCGATCTTCATGCAGGGCCGCGCCCCGTATCGCTTCATGAAGCCGCTGCGCATGTCGCTGTTCCTCTCCGCGAACGAGGCCGACGTGCGCGAGGCGATCAGCCTGGGATTTGCGGCGGGCCACGTCGTCGGGCACGCCGTACCGGACGATGGGGACACGGATCTGCGCATCGCCTTCGACTTCGACGGCGTGCTGGCTGATGATTCGGCCGAGCGCGTGTTCCAGAGCGGGGGC
>CAKMQM010000091.1:0-3284 GCA_927911615.1 uncultured Xylanimonas sp. | reverse complement strand
AGCGCGCCGGTCATCGACAGGAACAGCGCCTCGAGGGCGAGGAGGTTCTTCATCTGGCGTCGCGTCAGGCCGAGCGCCCGCAGCAGGCCGTTCTCGCGGGTGCGTTCGGCGACCGACAGGGACAGTGTGTTGGCCACGCCCACCAGGGACACGAGGACGGACACGCCGAGCAGTCCGACGAGGACGAGCATCAGCCGGTCGATGATCTTCGTGTACATCTGACGCTCCAGGGCGGAGCCGTTGACGCTCAGGTGAGAGTCCTTGAGCAGCGCGGCCTGGACGGTCTCGGCGTCGGCCCCGTCGGCCATCTTGATGATGATCGCCTGACGCTCAAGAGAGCTCGCGATGGATCGCAGGGTTTTCTCGGAGACTTGGGCCTGCCCGATGCTGCCGTTCTTGTCGTAGGTGGCGCTCAGGTCCACGCACGTGTCGGCGCACAGGCGCAGCGTCTGCCCGGCCAGGGCCTCGTCTCCAACACGCACCTGGTTATCGCCCAGCTGGGTGACGGTCGAGTGGGTGACGCCCGTGTAGTCGGGTTCTCCGGTGATCATGACCGACGAGGCCTGGGCCTCGTCCTCCGACCCGGTTCCCTCACCGGAAGCGTAGGCGGGCGCGCCGAAGTGGTCGTCAGGGTGCCGGGGGCGGCGTACTGGGCGACGGTGGCGGCGACGCCGTCGGTGGCCGCGATGGCGGCCTGCTGGTCGTCGGTGAGCGCTCCGCTCGTGGAGGTGGCCATGAGGTCGAAGGGTCGCGCGTCGTTCACGGCATTGGTCAGCGTGGTGCGCACGGAGGCAGCGCCGACGATGATGGTGACGACGAGGGTCACGCCGATGATGATCGCGGTGCCGGTCGCGGAGGTGCGGCCGGGGTTGCGCATGGTGTTCTCGCGGGCCATGGCCGACAGGGTGCCCGGGAAGACCGAGCCGAACGCGCGGGTGAGAGCCGGCAGCAGCACGGAGGCGACAAGCAGCGTGCCGAGGAGCGCCAGGAGCGACCCGCCAAAAGCCCCGAGGAATTTCGTGCCGCTGCTATCCGAGCGCCACGCGAGGGCCACAGAAGCGCACCCTGCCACCGCGATGAGCGCGCCGATGATGAAGCGGACGGTGTGCTTCTTGCGGGCGGCGGCCCCGGCCTCGTTCACGGGGGCGAGGGCGGCGACGGGTGCGACGCGGGAGGCGGCGCGGGCCGGGAAGACGCCGACCAGGGTCGTGAACAGGGTTGCACCCAGCCACGTGAAGACCAACTGCCAGATGGAGGCCCCCGCCAGCGCCGCGACGACGCTAGAGGCCAGGCCGGTGCCCGCCTCCGCGAGCGCGCCAATCAGCCAGCCGAGTGCGACGCCAATCGCGGACGAGATCGCTCCGATCGCGAGGGCTCGCGGGTCACGAGCGAGCGGACCTGTCGCCTGGTTGCTCCCAGCGTGCGCAGCAGCGCCAGTTCGCGGGTGCGCTGCGTGAGCACCACTCGGAAGGTCGAGGAGACGACGATAGAGGCCACGAGCGCCGCGATCGCCGGGAAGATCAGCATGATGCCCATCGTCACGGATGCTCCCAGGCGCGCCTGGCCCAGGTCGTCCTGGATTGCCTTGTGAACGCTGGTCACGGTCACGCCCGAGATGCCGCTGAGCGCGGAGTTTGCTGTCGCCACCCAGTCGTCCTGGGTGGCGCTGGGAGGGTTTGCGTTGCTGTCCGTATCCGATCCGGAAGTTGCGACGATGAACTGCCCGGAGGCGGTCGTTCCGAAGATCGCGGAGAATCCGCCGTCGGTCACGTAGCTGGCGGGCACGCCCATGCTGATGGTGTTCGAGCGGGTGGTGCCCACGATGGTGAGGGTGCGGTAGTCGCCCTCGGTGAATCCGGCGCGCACGCGGACGGTGTCGCCGACCTTCAGCGAGAGGGTCAAGGCCGTGTGCTCGGGGATGGCGATCTGGTCGTCGGCGGTCGGGGTGGTTCCAGCGCTCAGGTCGAGGTCGGCGAAGGGCTTGGGGGCCAACGGCGAGACATAGAGGCCGGCGCGCGTCGCGTCGGTTTGGGCGTCGGCGGGCCACTGGGCCATGTGCTTGATGGCGGTGACGCCGCTGGTGGAGCGCAGGATTTCTTCGGCGCGCTGAGTCGACTCGTCGGTCGCGTCAGCGTTTTGGGAGACGACGATCGTACCGCCGCGGTACTGCTGGTAGACGCTGGAGGTCAGGCCCGAGGTCATCGCCGTCATGACGATGAGGGTGATGACGATGAAGGCCGTGGAGATGGCGACGGCCAGGCCGGTGGAGATGTAGCGGCGGCCGTGGGAGCGCAGGTTGGCGCGCAGGAGCGAGTTTGTTGCAGACATGAGGTGAGCCTTGGGGAGTGGGCGCGCGCGTTCAGCGCAGCGCCGCGGTGAGGGAGTCGGCGGTGACGTCGCGCAGGTCGGAACGATGCGTCCGTCGCGGCACACGAGGACGCGGTCCGCGTAGGCGGCGGTGGCGGTGTCGTGGGTGACCATGATGACGCTCTGGCCGAGTTCGTCGACGGCGCGGCGCAGCAGGTCCATGACCTCGGTGGTCGAGTGGGAGTCGAGGTTGCCGGTGGGCTCGTCCGCGACGATAACGGCGGGGCGGCTCATGAGGGCGCGGGCGACGGCGACGCGCTGCTGCTGGCCGCCGGACATCTCGGAGGGGCGGTGACTCAGTCGGTCCTCGATACCCAGGGAGTTGACGATGAGGTCGAACCATCCCTTCTCGGGGGTCGCTCCGGCCAGGCGCATCGGCAGGAGGATGTTGGCGCGCGCGTCCAGGGTGGGCACCAGGTTGAAGGACTGGAACACGAAGCCGATGCGGTCGCGGCGCAGCTTCGTCAGCGCGGTGTCTTTCAGGGCGGTGATGTCGGTGTCTTCGACGAAGACGTGCCCGGAGGTGGGGGCGTCGAGGCCGGCGAGGATGTGCATCATCGTGGACTTGCCGGAGCCGGAGGGGCCCATGATGGCGGTGAATTCGCCGGCGCCGAAGCCGACGCTCACGTCGTCGAGGGCGCGTACCTGCGCGTCGCCGGTTCCGTAGATCTTGGAGACGCCCTGGAGTCGGACGATGGACGAGGCCTGGGCCTGTGCGGCCGCAGGGGCCGTAATTGTTGTGTTCGTGTTCATGTATCCATCGTGCGCCTGGGGCGTGCGTCACCGCTACGGAGGTTTCCCCTGATTCGCCCCCGAGGCCACCCGGGGTCGTCTCGGGGATTGCCCGCGCTGCGTCTCGGCCCATCTCCAAAACTCGCACGTAATTTCCCTTGGTCAGTTTTTTAATTAGCCCCACA
>CAKMQM010000090.1:0-2768 GCA_927911615.1 uncultured Xylanimonas sp. | reverse complement strand
GAGGCCGTGGGAGCGCCGCCCGCACCCTGGCCGTAGAACATGAGCCGGCCCGCGGCCTCGCCCTCGACGAGGATCGCGTTGAAGGCGCCGTCGACGGAAGCGAGCGGGTGATCGGAGGGAACCTGGGCGGGATGGACGCGCATGGCGACGCCCTCGCGGCCGTCCTCGCCGATGCGACGCTCGGCGATCGCCAGGAGTTTGATGGTGTGGCCGACGCGAGCGGCCTCCTCCATGTCTTCCTTGGTGATGCTCGAGATTCCCTCGACCGCAACGTCATCGATGCCGACGCGCGTGTGGAAGGCCAGGGACGCCAGGATGGAGCACTTAGCCGCGGCGTCGAGACCCTCGACGTCTGCGGTGGGGTCGGCCTCGGCGAAACCGAGGTCCTGCGCCTGCTTGAGAGCCTCCTCGTAGCTCAGCCCCTTGGTGCTCATCGCGTCCAGGATGAAGTTAGTCGTGCCGTTGACGATGCCCATGACGGTCGTGATGCGATCGCCGGCGAGGGACTCGCGCAGGCCGTACACGACGGGGACGGCGCCCGCGACGGCGGCCTCGTAGTAGAGGTCGGCTCCGTTGGATGCGGCGGCCTCGTACAGCTCGGGGCCGTGCGCGGCCAGGAGGGCCTTGTTGCCGGTGACGACCGAGATGCCCCGGTTGAGGGCGCGCAGCACGAGGGTGCGCGCGGGCTCAATACCGCCGATCAGCTCGACGACGAGATCCATGTTGTCGATCGCCTCGGCCGGGTCGGTCGTCAGCAGCTCGCGGTCGATCGGAGCGTCACGCGGGGCATCCACATTGCGGACTAGGACGCGGCGCACCTCCATCTCCGCGCCCGAGCGAGCGGCGAAATCCTCGCGGCTCGACTGAAGAATGCGAATGACCTGGCTACCGACGGTTCCGGCTCCAAGAACGCCAACTCCGAGGACAGGACGGGGTGCAGACATAGGACTTTTTCTCCTTTGTGGGACGGGCACTGGTACCAGTGTAGGCGGTCAAAGCCCCTCCCCTCTCCTAAGGACCTTGGTCCCACAATTTGACCGACAGAGACTTTGGGCCCATATCCTGAGACGGAGAACATAGACTGTCGGTCGATATGGGTTGTGGAGACCCCCCAGACCGTAGGACAATGGGCCTAAGCGTTGGAATCCGACGCACATGGGAGTTTTGCTCCTGACATACCGTCCCCACAACGGGATACGGACATCCGAGAAGAGGAAGAATGACGACAGCAGACCAGAAGGCCTGGGAAGGTTTCGTAAAGGGTAACTGGTGCGATGAAATCGACGTTCGTGATTTCATCCAGCTGAACTACACCCCCTACGAGGGCGACGCCTCGTTCCTGGCAGGGCCGACCGAGAAGACCCTGCGCGTGTGGAACACTCTCGAAGAGAAGTACCTCTCCGAAGAGCGCAAGGTGCGCATCCTCGACATCGACACGGACACCCCCGCTGACATCGACGCCTTCAAGCCGGGCTACATCTGCGAGGACGATGACGTGATCGTCGGCCTGCAGACCGACGCCCCCCTCAAGCGCGCGATGATGCCGAACGGCGGCTGGCGCATGGTCGAGACGGCCATCCACGAGGCCGGCATGGAGTACAACCCCGAGGTGAAGAAGATCTTCACCAAGTACCGCAAGACCCACAACGACGCGGTCTTCGACATCTACACGCCGCGTATTCGCGCTGCTCGTTCCTCCCACATCATCACCGGCCTGCCGGACGCCTACGGCCGCGGCCGCATCATCGGTGACTACCGCCGCGTGGCCCTCTACGGCGTTGACCACCTCATCGCCGAGAAGGAAAAGGACAAGGATCGCTACGCGAACGAGCCCTTCTCCGAGCACTGGGCGCGTTACCGCGAGGAGCACTCCGAGCAGATCAAGGCCCTCAAGAAGCTGAAGAACCTGGCGCAGTCCTACGGCTACGACATCTCCGGCCCGGCCACCAACGCTCACGAGGCCGTGCAGTGGACCTACTTCGGCTACCTGGCCTCCGTGAAGTCCCAGGACGGCGCCGCCATGTCGATCGGCCGCCTGTCTGGCTTCTTCGATGTCTACTTCGAGCGCGATCTGAAGAACGGCACGCTGGATGAGTCCGGCGCGCAGGAGATCATCGACGCCCTCGTCATCAAGCTGCGCATCACCCGCTTCCTGCGCACCATCGCCTACGACCAGATCTTCTCGGGCGACCCCTACTGGGCCACCTGGTCGGACGCCGGCTTCGGTGACGACGGCCGTACGCTGGTCACCAAGACCTCGTTCCGTCTGCTCCAGACGCTGGTCAACCTCGGCCCGGCCCCCGAGCCGAACATCACCATCTTCTGGGACGAGAACCTGCCCCGTGGCTACAAGGAGTTCTGCGCCCTCATCTCGATCGACACCTCGTCGATCCAGTACGAGTCCGATCCGCAGATTCGCGCCCACTGGGGCGACGACGCCGCCATCGCCTGCTGCGTCTCCCCCATGAAGGTCGGCAAGCAGATGCAGTTCTTCGGTGCTCGCGTGAACGCCGCAAAGGCCCTGCTCTACGCCATCAACGGTGGCCGTGACGAGATGAGCGGCAAGCAGGTCATGGAAGGCTACGAGCCCGTCCAGGGTGACGGCCCGCTCGACTTCGACGACGTGTGGAAGCGCTACGAGGAGATGCTGGACTGGGTCGTCGGCACCTACGTCGAGGCCCTCAACATCATCCACTACTGCCACGACCGCTACGCCTACGAGGCCATCGAGATGGCACTGCACGACGCCGAGATCGTGCGCACCATGG
>CAKMQM010000089.1:0-2829 GCA_927911615.1 uncultured Xylanimonas sp. | reverse complement strand
GCGCGCCTCCACGTCGAGTGCACCGTCAGGCGGTTCACCGACGCCCCCCGGGTCCCGCAGCCATGCAACGTCTGGTTCCGGGATGTGCTTCATGTAATAAAAGTACCATTAATGATTGGTCATGAAATGGCAATATTTTCGAAATGTGGGCAAATGTGCCTTGACATGCGGAATATCTACGGGTGACAAGTGGGACGGGCAGACCACATCGTGGGATTTATGGTCACGTGGATGGACATAAACCCCGTTCCCGGGAGGTGACGCACGGGCATAATGAACCCCGCCTCGTCCCTGAGAGGAGGAACGAGGCCGGGGTGAAGTGTGACGCGAGGTCAGCCCCTCGCGTGTGCGCCGCGCGCTTACTTCGCGGCGGACTCGCGATCCGAGTCGCGCGTGATCTTACGGGCGAAACCGTAGAGCAGCCACGTCGCGCCCGCGAAGAACACCAGGCCCAGCACGTTCGCGAACGGCGTGAAGCCATCGCCGATGAAGGGCAGCGCCAGTGGCGACTCCGAGCCCGTCGCGCCCGCGATGCCCGCGTAGACGACGCCGAACAGGGACTCGCCCACGATCAGGCCGGTCGCAGCCAGCGTGCCGAAACGCTTCGCGCGCTCCACGTCCGCCTGCTTATCAGCCCACCTGTTGTACAGGAAGCCAACGAGCGCACCGATCGGGGATCGGGACCGTCAGGGAAGCGGGCAGGTAAATGCCCATGCCGACAGCCAGCGGGGGCAGGGCGAGCTTGCCCTTCGATGCGGGGCGCAGAATCTCGTCAATGATGATGACGACAACGCCGATCGCAGCGCCGATACCCAGGAGCTTCCAGTCGATGCCGCCGCCGAGCACACCCTTGGCGAGCGAGGAAATCAGCGAGGCCTGCGGGGCCGCCAGCGCGTCCGGTCCGGCGCCAGGAGCGCCCTGGAAGCCGAAGGAATTCTGCATGAGCTCCAGGACCGGGGGAATGATCAGCGCGCCGAAGACGACGCCGATAACCAGGGCGACCTGCTGCTTCCACGGGGTCGCGCCCACCAGCTGGCCCGTCTTGAGGTCCTGCAGGTTATCGTTTGCGATCGTCGCAATGCAGAAGACGATGGCCGAGGTGAAGAGCGTGTAGGCGATGAGCGCCGTGTTCTCTTCCGTGGTCGAGCCGCGGCCGTGCACCGCCAGGATGACGACCGCCGTGATGACGACGACCAGCAGGCCGACACCGGAGACCGGCGAGTTCGACGAGCCGATCAGGCCGGCCATGTAACCGCAGACCGCCGCAACCAGAAGGCCGGCGAGCAGAATGAAGAGAACCGAAATGGCGATCAGAACAGCCGTATTGTGCTCGATCTGCGTGCCGCGCATGAACCACCACAGCAGGCCGGCGATCGGAATCATGGCCACGAAGATGGAGACGATAACCCACTTGCCGGGAATGTCCTGCTCGGTGCGGTCGACCTGCGCGCCGTCCTCCTTCGTGCCGCGCGAGGCGCGCAGCGACTCGGACATGCCGCGGGCGATCGGGCCCATGATCTTGATGAGCGTCCAGATAGCGGCGACCGCCATGACGCCCGCGCCGATGAAACGCACGTCCGACTTGAACACCGTGGACAGGGCCGAGGTCAGGTCCTCGGCACCTTCCAGCTGGCCGTTCGCGTACAGGGGCAGCAGGACACCGTAGGAGGTGACCATGCCGATCAGCATCGCGATGCCGACCGTCATGCCGACAAGGTGGCCCACGCCGATCAGAGCGAGAGACAGGGAGGTGGAAATCATCGTGCCCGTCGAGCCAATCCTGAAGGCCGTGCCAACCTCGGAGGCCACAACCTTCATGTAGCCCAGAAGCGCCATCGTGGCCGAGGCCAGGGCGCCCCACGTGATCGCCAGGAGGCCGCGCTTGTTGTCCTCGCCCGCATCCTGGGCGTCGCCGACCTTCAGAATCTCAGCGCCTGCCACGCCCTCCGGGTAGGGCAGGTCCGAGCCGGTCACGAGCGCGCGGCGCAGGGGGATCGAGTACATGACGCCCAGCGCACCGCCGACCGCACACACGAACATGGTCTCCCAGTAGGGGAAACCGCTCCACCAGCCGACAATCACGAGGCCCGGGAGGACGAAGATGACCGCCGACAGCGTGCCGGCCGCCGAAGCGATGGTCTGAACAATGTTGTTCTCCTGGACCGTGTGGTCGCCCCAGAAGCGCAGGACCGCCATCGAGATGACGGCTGCCGGAATCGACGTCGCAAACGTCAGGCCGACCTTCAGACCCAGGTAGACGTTCGCGGCCGTGAACAGCAGCGTAATAATGCCGCCGAGGATGATGCCGCGGAGGGTCAGTTCTTTGAGCGACGTTTGCTTCGTCGCGTTTGGCGCAGACACGAAAAATCCTTTCGCTGCCTTGAATAGATACCCTGCAAGAGTAGTGCATTTATGAGTGGTCGTGAATGGTATGCGGTTACTTCATCTCGTTTTCAATCAATCTAAACGGTGAGGTCGTGTCCGTTTCATGTGCGGTGTGTGATCCTGTGGCTGTGTGGCTCTGGTTGTCGGTTGTGGTGTGGCCCGGCTTCTGGACTGCTGTGTGGCCCTGCTTTCAGGCTGCGGTGTGGCCCTGCTCCCAGCACGCCCGGTCGATTTGCGCGCGCGGGGGGAGGGTGTAGTAGAGTATCCGGGTAAGGTGAGCGTGTCCGAGCGGCCGAAGGTGCAGCACTCGAAATGCTGTGTGGTGTCACAGCCACCCTGGGTTCAAATCCCAGCGCTACCGCCACTGCCGCCCCGGCCCCATTGGGGCCGGGCGGTTTTGTTATGCCCGAAAGGGTGTGTCCGCGTGTGAGTGCTGCCTGTTGT
>CAKMQM010000088.1:0-6866 GCA_927911615.1 uncultured Xylanimonas sp. | reverse complement strand
CTTAGTCTGCCTGTGGATTAAGGGGTTGTGGACAGGCTGTGAAAGCTCTTTGCGTTGCGTTCTATAGCGGCTGTGACCAGCTGTTGTGCAACGATGCTCATCGTTATCCACAGGGTTATTCACAAGAGGTGGATAACCTTTGGTATTTCTGTGAATTGATCGGATAGTTGGTGCATAACCCTGGTCTCTGCTGCGGATTTGGCATCCGGCACGGTGGGGGACAGAGCCGGGCCACCTGGCATAGGATGGTTCCATGATTGATGTGCGTGCCCTGCGTGAAAACCCCGAACCCGCCCGCGCCTCCCAGCGTGCCCGCGGAGCGAACCCCGGCCTCGTCGATGAGATCATCGCGGCCGACGCCGCCCGCCGCGAGGCCCTGCAGGCTTTCGAGACGCTGCGAGCCACCCAAAAAGAGGTCTCCAAGTCCGTGGGCCGCGCCTCCAAGGAGGAGCGTCCGGCGATCCTGGCGCAGGCCAAGGAACTCGCCGAGCAGGTGAAGGCCGCGGAGGCCGCCGCGAACGCCGCCGACGCCGAGGCCGACCGCCTCGCGCGCCTCCTGCCCAACCTGGTCGTCGACGGCGTGCCCGTCGGCGGTGAGGATGACTTTGTCGTCCTGCGCCACGAGGGCCCCGCCCCCCGCGACTTCGCGGCCGAGGGCTTCGAGCCCCAGGATCACCTCGCCCTGGGTGAGGGCCTGGACGCGATCGACACCAAGCGCGGCGCGAAGGTCTCTGGCGCCCGCTTCTACTACCTCAAGGGCATCGGCGCCCGCCTCGAGCTGGCCATCATGACGATGGCGCTGGACCAGGCGCTCGCCAACGGCTTCGTGCCGATGATGACCCCGACCCTCGTGACCCCGCAGGTCATGGGCGGCACCGGCTTCCTCAACGAGCACTCCGACGAGATCTACTACCTGCCCGCCGACGACCTGTACCTGACGGGCACGTCCGAGGTGGCCCTCGCCGGCTACCACGCCGATGAGATCCTCGACCTGTCGGATGGCCCCAAGCGCTACATGGGCTGGTCCACCTGCTACCGCCGCGAGGCCGGCTCCGCGGGCAAGGACACGCGCGGCATCATCCGCGTCCACCAGTTCAACAAGGCTGAGATGTTCAGCTACTGCCGCCCCGAGGACGCCGCCGAGGAGCACCAGCGCTTCCTCGCGTGGGAAGAGGAGATGCTCGCCAAGGTCGAGCTGCCCTACCGCGTCATCGACACGGCCGCCGGCGACCTGGGCACCTCCGCCGCCCGTAAGTTCGACTGCGAGGCGTGGCTGCCCACCCAGGAGCGCTACATGGAGGTCACCTCGACCTCGAACTGCACGACGTTCCAGGCGCGCCGCCTCGGCATTCGCGAGCGCCGCGAGGACGGCATGACCGCGGTCGCCACCCTCAACGGCACGCTGGCCACGACCCGCTGGATTGTCGCCTTCCTGGAGAATCACCAGCAGGCGGACGGCTCGATTTACGTGCCCGAGGCCCTGCGTCCCTACCTGGGGGGACTCGAGGTTCTGAGCCCGGTCGCTCGATGAGCCAAGAGCGCTTCCTGACGGTCCCCTCCACCGGGGAAGTTGCTCGCCCCTTCGAGGATCTTCTCGACGAGGCCTCGGCCGCCCTGCCCGCCGACTTTCCGACGTCGGCGGGCCAGGTCCTGGTCGCGCTCGACATCGACGGCACGATCCTGACTCCGGCGGGGGCGACTCCGCGCGTGCTCGAGGGGATCCACGGCCTCGCCGCCGCGGGTGCCCAGGTGCTCATCGCCTCGGGGCGCGCGCTCGAGGGCGTGATTCCCGTTCTCGATGCCCTGGAGTTCACGGACGGGTGGGCGCTGTGTAATAACGGCGCGACCCTCGTGCGCGTGAGTGGCGGGACGTGCGAGATCGTCGAGGAGCGCACCTTCGTGCCCGGCCCGATCCTGGAGGAGATCGCCGCGGCCGTGCCCGGCTCGGTGTTCGCATCGATGCCGCACCCCGACATCCTGCTATCCGCTCCCTTCCCGAACAACGAGATCGAGGGGAGCGATCATCGCATCGTGTCGATGGAGGAGCTTGCTTCCACGCCCACGCCGAAGATCGTCGTGCGTGCCGCCGACATGGACCGCGAGGAGTTCGACCGGGTCCTGTCGTCCCTGGATGTGTCGCGTACTCACGAGGTGTTCGTCGGCTGGACGTCCTGGGCGGACATCGAGCCCCTCGGCGTGACCAAGGCGAGTGGCCTGGAGTCTCTGCGTCAGCGCCTCGACCTGCCCGCGTGTGGGACCGTCGCCGTCGGCGACGGAACGAACGACATCGCGATGATCGAGTGGGCGGCTTTCGGCGTCGCCATGGGTGGGGCCTCCGACGAGGTGCGCGCCCACGCCGACCATGTGACGGCCGCCGTCGAAAACGATGGCGCGGCCGCGGTCATGCACGGCATCATGCGCCGCTGTGGGGTTGCGGCCTGCTGAGCCACTCGCCCATGATTGCGAAGGCGCGGTCGAGGTCCCCGATCTGGCAGTGCTGCGCCATGTCCGGGTCCTGCGCGTGATGGAACGCGTGCACCTCCAGGGACTTCGCATTCCGCAACGCCCTGTGCACGTCGCCCAGGCGCTCGAAGGGCACGTACTGATCCGCATCCCCGGCGAGGACGAGGCACGGCTGAGTGATGCGCCCCTCGAGGGTTCCATCGTGTAGTCGCCGAATGCGCGCAAGACCTGGCTGGGCCGGTGCAGTCCCGTGAGGTGCCGCGCCTGCTGGAGCTTCCACGATAGGTCCGCGCTGAGTCGTGAGACCATCCCCAGCGCGGCATCGATGAGCCGCGCGGGCCGCGGGTTTCGATGACCGCGTCCGCGATGGGCGCAGGGCACGAGGCAGTGGTACCGTCAGGCCGTCCAGGAGCCGATACATCATGTCGAAGGCGATCACGTGCGTGATGCGCGGGCAGTGGGCGGCCGCGCGCGTGACGAGGTAGCCGCCAAAGGAGACGCCGAGCGCGGCTGTGCTGGTCACCCCGAAGTAATCCAAGACCGCGTCCGTCGGGTGCTCCCACTCGGGCTCGAGGGGCATGCCCGCTGCCGCCGTGTGCCCCTGGCCGGGACCGTCGAAGGTGATGATGTCGAAGGGACGGTTCGGGAAGTGGGACGCGAAGTCCATGATCTCCTCCGCGTACCCGTCGAATCCGTTCATCATGACGAGCGTGGTCGGGGTGCCCGCCGGTGCCTGCGCTCGGTCCGCCGGGTCCGCCTCCCACCGCATCGCGGTGAGCTCCCCGCCGCGATAGGGGACCGCGTGCCGGGTGAGAGCGAGGCCTCGGTGGGCCTCGTCGAAAGAGCGTGACATGGCGTCGATGAAGCGACGCTTGCGCGGGTCGTCCGCACCGAGGTAGAAGGCCGCGAGCTCGTAGAGGCGCCACGCGGCATCCGTATCCCCTTCCGACTCGAAGCGCTCGGCGAGGTGCTGGGCCAGCGTCGTGATCTGCGTCGTCGTCCGCATGCGGGGGAGTGCGGTGGCCGCGATTGTCTCCATGCCCGCTCGGTCGAGGATCGGAGCGAAGGTCCGGTTGAGCTGCAGGTCGAATTGGCGATTGCCGGTGTACTCGGTGAACATAGCTCGACGCTATCGCTTTCATAGGTGGGGCGGAGCGCACAATAACAAACGGAGTGTTGGATACCGGACGACGCGAACGCTATGCGTAGGATAAGCCCATTGATAGAGGAAAACTGATCGGAGAGACATGTTCCTGCGGAGTGCGGACAAGCATGGGCGCGAGGCCGAGAAGAACCTGGATCTGCGCATCCGGAAGACGCGTCGGGCGATTCGCTCGGGTCTCGTCAAGGCGTGCCAGGCAAAGCCCTACGCGCACGTGAGCGTCACCGACATCTGCGCCGCGTCGATGGTGTCGCGCACGACCTTCTACGACCACTACACCGACAAGGACGCCCTCCTGGCCGAGGTCGTGTCCTTCCTCGTCGAAGAGATCACCCCTGCCCTCGAAGGTCTGTGGTTCGGCGAGGGACGCGACGCCCGCGCCGTCGCCCGCCATCTCGCCGACGTCTACGCGCGCAATGGTCAGGCCCTGAAAACCCTGCTGGCGATCCGCGTGGGCGGCGACGGTGACCTGCACGAGCAGCTGTATCGAACGTGCTGTTCGGTATTTAGCGATTGGGCGCGTGGTCGTATGGACGACGAGGTGCTTCCTCTAGCCGCCGACGTCTACGCGTCCGTCGTCCTGACCTTCATCGAGCGCAGCGCCGCCAAGCCCCTCACCGATAAGGAACTCGCCGCCATCGACCGCGCCCGCGAACTCTTCATCGAGGGCTTTGGCGCTCAGTAAATGAGCGGTAGATTCGAGACCGGTGATCGATATTGATGGCGAGGATCAATAGCTCATCGTCTTCGATGGACGCAATGATCCGGTAGTTGTCGACCCGGTATCGCCAGAAGCCCGCGAGGTTGCCGGTCAGCCCTTTCCCGCGCGAGCGGGGGTCTTCGCCGCTCGCTGTCTCGCGGAGGTAGCCGATGATGCGGCGAGCGGTTGGTTTATCGAGCTTGCCGAGCTGTTTCAGGGCCCGTGGAGACAGCTCAGCCCTCCAGGCCAAGGCTCTTCACCGCCTCGTCGAGGCTCACCGATGTGGCGCGGCCGCTGCGAATGTCCTCGAGTTCGGCCTGCAGTGAGTAGGCGAGCTCGATCTCTTCAAGCGCTGACTCGATGGCGCGATTCATGTAGAAGGACTTGGTGCGTCCCGTGCGCTCCGCGAGGGCGGTGAGGCGGGCGTCGATCTCGGGATCGAGCTTGACGGAACGTGCGACCCGTGCAGTAGACATGTGTCCTCCTCAAATGTGACTACGCGTAGTCTACGCTATTTGCCCGCCCGGTGAAACTGTTTCGGCGACGCGTGATGGTGTGGGTTGAATGGGCAAGTGATGGGCTGGATATTCCTATGCTGCATCGGTCGGAATAGAATGATCGCGAACAGAGCATTCAGTATCTCCCAGACGGACACTACCCGCTTGAGCGCAAAGGTGTTACCGTTAACGCAACCCCGGCCCCGGCCTCGTCAATGAAGACCCAAGGAGCACACGTGAGCACCGACCCCCGCGCCGCCATCGCCGCCGCCGACACTGCGCTCGGCATCGAATTCGGTTCGACCGCATCAAGGCCGTGCTGATCGGCCCCGACCATGAGGTGCTCGCCACCGGCGGCCACGGGTGGGAGAACCATCTGGAGGGCGGCCTGTGGTCCTACACCCTCGACGAGGTCGTCGCCGGCCTGCAAAGCGCCTACGCCTCCCTGGTCGCCGACGTGCGCGAGCGCTACGACGTCACCCCCCACGTCATACGGCTCGATCGGTATCTCCGCGATGATGCACGGCTACCTCGCCTTCGACGCCGAGGGCAACCTGCTCGCGCCCTTCCGCACGTGGCGCAACACCAACACGGGTCGCGCGGCCGACGAGCTCACCCGCCTCTTCGGCTTCAACATCCCCCTGCGCTGGTCGATCGCGCACCTGCACCAGGCGGTCCTCGACGCCGAGGAGCACGTCCCGCGCATCGCCCGCCTCATGACGCTGGCAGGCTGGGTCCACCACCAGCTGACGGGACGACACGTCCTGGGCGTCGGTGACGCCTCGGGCATGTTCCCGATCGACTCGGACGCGGGCACCTACGTGGAGTCCTACCTCGACCAGTACGAGGCCCAGGTCGAGGCCCGGGTCCCGTGGTGCCTGGGTGACGTCCTGCCGACCGTGTTGAGCGCGGGCGAGGACGCGGGGACGCTGACCCCCGAGGGGGCTGCGCTCATCGACCCGACCGGCACGCTCCAGCCCGGGATCGCGCTGTGTCCGCCCGAGGGCGACGCGGGCACGGGCATGATCGCCACGAACGCGATCGCCCAGCGCACGGGCAACATCTCGTGCGGCACCTCCGTCTTCCTGATGGCCGTCCTCGAGCGTGCCCTCACCGAGCTGCACACCGAGATCGACATGGTGACGACGCCCGACGGCTCGCCCGTCGCCATGGTTCACTCGAACAACGGCGCGTCCGAGCTCGACGCGTGGGTCGGCTGGTTCGCCGACTTCGCGCGCCTCGTAGGTGCCGACGTGAGTGTCCCGGCGATCTACGACGCCCTCTACAACCATGCGCTCACGGGCGAGGCCGACGCCGGCGGCGTCATGGCCTACAACACGCTGTCCGCCGAGCCGCTCGTCGGCCAGGAGGCGGCGCAGCCGGTCTTCACTCACACCGCCGACGCGCGCGTGAGCCTCGCCAACGCCGTGCGCGCCCAGCTCATGAGCATCTTCGCGGCCGTGCGCATCGGCGTCGACATCCTCAGCGGCGAGGGCGTGCGCCTCGACTCGCTCTTCGCCCACGGTGGCCTCTTCAAGACCCCGGGCGTCGCCCAGCAGATCCTCGCCGACTCGCTGAACATCCCCGTCTCCGTGGGCGACACCGCGGGCGAGGGTGGCGCGTGGGGCATCGCGGTGCTCGCGCGCTACCGTGCGGTCCTCGCAGGGGACGAGGCCGCACCCGCCCTGCCGGACTACCTCTCCGAGCGGGTCTTCGCGGGCGCTTCCGTCTCCACCCTCGACCCCACCCACGAGGGTGTGGCCGGGTACGAGCGCTTCCTCGACGCCTACCGCGCGGCCCTGCCCGGCGTGGAGGTCATCGCTAGGGGTGCCGCCCGCTGACGAGGCACGGAGGGTGAGCGGACCGGCTCGCCCAGCGCTGCCTGGACGCCGCATCAACAGGTGTTTACCCAAAAATGTCGCACGTAATTCCCCTCGACCTATTTCAAGCATTGAAATCAGATCGCTGGAATTTCAGGCAATTCTCGATACCTGATAAAAGTTAGGGGGACCAAATTACGTGCGATATTTGGGGAGGCTGGGGC
>CAKMQM010000087.1:0-4677 GCA_927911615.1 uncultured Xylanimonas sp. | reverse complement strand
CTCGGCGGCAGCGTGGCCGTGGCCGTGGCCGCCACCGTGTCCGCCGCAGCCGCAGCCGCCCTGCTCGGCGGGGGCCTGCTCGGGAGCGGCCTGCTCCGCGCGCGCCTTCTTACCCTCGCCGCCGCAGCCACAACCGCAGCTGCCGTCCTTAGAGGGGACGGTGTTGGCGTCGACCAGCTTGAACATCTGACGGTCAGTCATGTCTTTTCCTTATCCTTCGGCCCGACGGGCCATTTCAGCGAACCTCACCCAGTGTAGGCGCGCCTCAGCCGTGTCCGCGCGTTCACTTAATGAGGAACTCGGCCTCGACCTCGACGCTGACGTTGAGGGGCAGCGCGGCGACGCCCACGGCGCTGCGCGCGTGCTGGCTGCCGAAGATCTCACCGAACAGCTCGGACGCGCCGTTGATGACGCCGGCCTGGCCGTAGAAGTCGGGGCGCGAGGACACGAAGCCCACGACCTTCACGACGCCCGCGAGGTTGTCGATGCCGCCCGCAACGGAGGCGGCTGCGGCCAGGGCGTTGAGGGCGCACACGCGCGCCGCATCCTTGGCATCCTCGGGGTCCGCGCCGTCCTCGCCGACCGCGCCGATGCACACGGGCTCGCCGTTCACGACGGGGATCTGGCCGGAGGTGCGCACGACGCCACGGTCGATGACGGCGGGCACGTACGCGGCGACGGGCGTGGCGACGGCGGGCAGTTCGAGGCCGAGCTCGGCGAGCTTTTCGGAGGGGAGCATGAGGGTCCTTTCGTTCCTTATCGACGAGGCCGGGGCCTCGTCCTCTGAGTCCAGTTTAGTTGCGCTGATCCCGGGTGGCGAGTGACGGCGTGACCGTGAGATCCCGGCCCATGCCTCGTCGATGAGCACTGAGCAGGTATAAGCGTGCGCCCCGCGTGTCGACAATCACGCGGGGCGCACTACTGGGAAGCCTCAGCCCTGGGGTGCGGCCGGGGGCTGACCGCCCTGTCCCGGTCCACCCGCCGGGGGCTGGCCACCCTGTCCCGGGCCGCCCATCGGGGGCTGACCACCCTGTTCCGGACCGCCGGCCGGGGGCTGGCCACCCATCCCCATGCCGCCGCCCATGCCGCCGCCCTGGCCGGCGGTCGCCTCTGTGGCGGTGCCGTCGACGCTCACCGTGTAGGTGGAGCCGTTGGTCATGCCGGAGGTCGAGTAGATGACGTTACCGAAGGCCTTCAGCGAGGTGTAGGTGCCCAGAACCGAACCGGAGGAGTCGCTAATCGTCACGGTCGACCCGGCGGATCCGGAGGCCGCGGTGGAGATCCAGCCCTGGCCGTCGGTCGTGGTCGGCGTCTCCACCATCTCGTTGGTGGCGAAGGCGATGACCGTGCCACCCGTGATGCTCATGGCACCGTTGCTGTCCAGGGCGCCGTTCGCGCCGGACGCCGGGCCGTAGACGGTCGTCGTGCCGCCGCTGATGGTCAGCGAACCGTTGGAGTCGAGGCCGTCGCCGTTGGCGTTGACGGTCACGGTGCCGCCGGTGATGGTGAGCTGCTCGCCGGTGTCTTCCATCGAACCGCCGCCGTCAGCCATGCCACCGGGGCCCATCTGCTGGGTCGTGGTGTCGGTGGTGGTCGTATCCGAGCTGGATTCGGCGACTGCGGCCAGGCCGGCCTCGACCGTGATCGAGCCCGAGGCGTTGATGCCGTCGTCGCTCGAGGTCAGGTCGACGGTGCCGTCGGAGATCGTGATGAGGCCGCCCTCGAGGCCTCGTTCGACTGCGTGACGGTCACGCTCGCGCCGTCCAGGACGGCTGCGACCTCGGTGTGCACGCCATCGTCGCCGGAGGCGGCGGTGATCGTGCCGGAGCTCAGGCGCAGGGCGCCGTTGGAGTGGATGGCGTCATCCCCGGCGTCGATGGTGGTCGTGCCGCCGTCGACGATGATGTAGGTCTGAGCCTTGATGCCCTTGGTCGAGCCCGTGGAGGGCTTGCCGGCCGAGGCGCCGCCGCCCGAGGTGATCGACAGGGTGCCGCCGGTGACGATCGCGTCGGTGTATGCGTCGATGCCGTCGCCGCCCGAGGTCAGGGTGACGGTGCCGTCCACGATGGACACGTAACCCTTGGTGTCGTCGTTGTCCTGATCGGACTTGAGGGCGTCGCCGCCGGAGTTCACGGTGACGGTGCCGCCCGCAATCGTCAGGGAGTCCTTGCCGCGCAGGCCGTCATCCGAGGCGGTCGCGTTGATCGTGCCGCTCAGGACGTAGAGGTCGTCCTTGGAGGTGATCGCGTCCGAGGCGCCGGAGGTCACGGTGAGCGTGCCCGACCCGGTGATCGTCAGGTCCATGTCGGCGTAGATGGCCGCGTTCGCGTCCTCGGTGCCGGTGTAGGTGCCGTCGGTGATCGTCGAGGCGCCCTCGAGAGACAGGACGAGGTCGTCACCGCTGGTCGCCTCGATCGCGGCGCCCGTGGAGGAGGTGATGGTCGCGTTGTCGAGAATCAGGATGACCCTGTCCTCGGCTCCGGCGGCCACGACAACCTTGCCGGTGAAGGAGCCGCTGAGCTTGTAGACGCCGGCCTTGGAGATGGTCAGCACGCCATCGCTCACGCTCACGGCGTCGGACGAGGAGGTCGCGGTCGTTCCGCTGAGCGTCACGTCAACGGCGTCCGAGGCCTTCCAGTCGCTGTCCTCCACGTAGGAGGCCTTCGCGTTCGAGGCCAGGGCGTCGGCCGCGGTGGGCGGCGCGGTCGTGTCGCCGTTGGTTCCGGAGGCGGCGACGGTCGCGGTGGCCGTGGTGGAGCCGGAGCCGGAGGAGGTCACGCCCGCGGAGCTGCAGGCACCCAGCGCCAGCGTTCCAACGAGGGCGATCGCGCCGATCGTCCGGGCGGGGGTCCAGATTTTCTGCAGGGCTTTCATGTGTCTGTTTCTTTCGCGTGATTAAAGCTTGTGTTTCTTATGCTCAGCGCTTGCGTTTCGTGTGCGTTCGAAACCGCGGGCGCCGTTATGAGGCCTGTCAGGCCGCCATCGCGAGAGGCGTGTAGTGCGTGAGTTCGGGAACCTCCACATATTCGTGAAAGTAACGGTCCAGCGTGCGGTGCCACTTGTTCGCGGGCAGGTGGTGCATGGCTGCCATCGCGGTCCCGTACTTGGAGATCTTCACGGGTCGCACGCCGCCCTCCCACAGGAGGTGGTCAACCACGGACGGGGTCGCACCCGACTTCGTTTCGATGATGACCAGGTCGGGGCGCGCAACCTCAGTGCCATCCGTGCGCAGCGAGCGCCACGACAGGTTCGTGTCCACCGTCGCACGTCCCACGCCACCGGGCAGCAGCAGGGTGTTGCGCTCGTAGGATCCCGCCAGGACCGGCTCGAGGGCGGGCACCAGGTGGCCATACCCCGTCTTCTCGACCTTGCCGGCCACCCACTGGCGGCGCTCACCCGCGAGAGGAGCCCCGGCCTCGTCCCAAGAGATCGGCATGCGCTTCTTGACGGTCACGCCGCGCGGGCCGCGGGTCTTGACCTCCAGGAACGACGCGCCCGATGAGAGGTAGGAGCGGGTGCGGACCTTGAAGCGACGGCGGCGCTTGAGCGCAGTCAGCAGGTACGAATCCATGTCGGGGGTGTCGTAGTAGGTGGAGGCGTAGCCCTGGGACACCTGGCCGTCGATCTGGAGGACCCGGGTTTCCTCGGGGAGGCGGCTCAGAATCGCCGAGGCCGTGGCCGCGTCCAGCGCGTACTTGCGGTCCACTCGGGTCAGCATCGCCGCGCGCTTATTCAGTTCATCGAGGCCGATCGCATCGAGGTCGGCGAGAATCGAGTTCAGGGTGGCGTTCATGAGTCGTTTCCTTGGTATTGGCGGTCTGCAGGGTGGCGGTTGTGGCGGCTGGCTGGCCGGGCCGGCGTGTCAGGCGACCTTCGAGCGAACGTCCACGAGAGTCAGGTCGTTCACGAGGTCGAGCTTGACGACATTCACCGAGGCGACGGACGCGCCCAGGCGCTGCTCGAGGGCCGCCTTCAGCTCGGCGGGGTCGGCGATCGCGCGGTCCAGCTGGACGGTCTGCGAGGTGTAGCGGCCGAAGACCAGCTTCGAGTCACCGAAGGCCAGGGCCACGAGGATCAGCGCGATGAGGCCACCGAGCAGCGGGTCACCGCCGAAGACATGCCCGTCAGCAGGCCCAGGCCAGCGACGCGAAGTAGTAGGCGATTTCCGTCTGCGAGATCTGATCCGAACGCAGTCGGATGATCGAGAGAACACCGAAGAGGCCGAGGCCAAGGCCCGCGCTCACAGTCGAGTTCGCGAGGATGATCGTGACGGCAAGGACGCCGACATTTACACCCAGGAACGCTGCGACGAGGTCAGCGCGGCGGTGCCGTGGGAAGTACAGGCCGAACACGAGGGCGGCCATGGCAACCAGGTCAATGGCGATCAGAATCAGGGCGGTCATTGGTGTCTCCTTTTGTCGATGCACCAATTTCCCCACTCGACCCTATGAAGAACCTATGAAGCTCTCATATTTCTCATATGACTTTGGGGCTTGTTGCTGTGAAGCTGTGAATGCTGGCGTTTGTGTGGGTACTTTTCGTTGTGTTTCTGCGGTTTTGTTTGCTGTGTGATGCCACTGGTGTTCCGGGTGCCGCATGTACTGTGTCAGGCCGGGCTGCTCGTGGCCCCCCGGGTGTTCCGGGCGCCGGAGGGCCCGGCGCCCGCGAGGCTAGGCG
>CAKMQM010000086.1:0-4009 GCA_927911615.1 uncultured Xylanimonas sp. | reverse complement strand
CTCCGGCGCCCGGAACACCCGTGGGGCCACAACGAAACGAGGCCGCGACCGGTTTCCCGGCCGCGGCCTCGCCGCGCTCAATCAGCGCTACTCAGCAGAGCAAGCGCCAGCAATCAGGCGGTCATGTCCACGTGATCCTCGACCGCCGCGCGGCCAGCCTCGAGGCGGGCGACGGGGACGCGGAACGGGGAGCAGGACACGTAGTCCAGGCCAACGTTGTGGAAGAAGTGGATCGACTGCGGGTCGCCACCGTGCTCGCCACACACGCCGAGCTTGATGTTCGGCTTGGTGGAGCGGGCGCGGCGCACGCCCTCGGAGACCAGGGTGCCCACGCCGTGGACGTCGATGGACTCGAAGGGGGAGACGCCGAAGATGCCGGCCTCGATGTACTGCGGGAAGAACACGCCTTCGACGTCGTCGCGCGAGAAGCCCCACACGGTCTGCGTCAGGTCGTTGGTGCCGAAGGAGAAGAAGTCGGCTTCCTCGGCGAGGTCCTCGGCCGTCATGGCGGCGCGGGGCAGCTCGATCATGGCGCCGATGGAGACGCCGGACAGGTCCACGCCGTGGGCGGCGGCGACGGAGGCGATGATGCCTTCGGCCTCTTCGCGCACGAGCTGGAGCTCACGCACGGAGCCGACGAGCGGAACCATGATCTCGGGACGCGGGTTGAGGCCGCGGGCCACGAGCTCGGCGGCTGCCTCGCACAGGGCGCGCATCTGCAGGGCGAACAGGCCGGGCAGGTAGATGCCCAGGCGCACGCCGCGCAGGCCCAGCATGGGGTTCTGCTCGTGCATGCGACGGACCTCGACGAGCATGGCCTCGTCGGCGGGGTCGAGGGTGCCGGTGGCCTTGCCGACGGCAACCTTCGTCTCCAGCTCGATGAGGGCGGGCATGAACTCGTGGAGCGGCGGGTCGATGAGGCGCACGGTCATGGCCTTGCCATCCATGACCTCGAGCATCTCGAGGAAGTCCTGCTTCTGGAGCTTCTCGAGCTCGTTGAAGGCGGCCTGGCGCTCGTCGGACTCGGGAGCGGAGAGGATCGCGCGCTCGACGAGCGGGCGGCGCTCGCCCAGGAACATGTGCTCGGTGCGGCACAGGCCGATACCCTCGGCGCCGAAGGCGATGGCGCGCTTGGAGTCGAGGGGGGTGTCGGCGGTTGGCGCGCACGTGCAGGCGGCGGACCTTGTCGGCGTGGGCGAGGAGCTTGTCGACAGCTTCAACGAGCTCGCGGGTGCCCTGGTCCTCGCCGGCGGCGGCGATGCCGGCCTCAAGGCCGTCTGCCAGGTAGGTGGTGACGGGCGAGTCGGCGACGGGAACCTCACCGCGGAAGATCTCGCCGGTCTGGCCGTCGATGGCGATGGTGTCGTCGGCGGTCAGGACGAGGTCGCCGATGGTAACGGTGCCGGCGGCTTCGTCGATGACGAGGGATTCGGCGCCACACACGCAGGTCTTGCCCATGCCGCGGGCGACGACGGCGGCGTGCGAGGTCTTGCCACCACGGGCGGTCAGGACGCCTTCGGCGGCGACCATGCCGGGCAGGTCATCGGGGTTGGTCTCGCGACGCACGAGGACGGTCTTGATGCCCTTCTCGGCGGCCTCGACGGCCTGGGCGTTGTTGAAGGCGATCTTGCCGACGGCGGCGCCCGGGGAGGCGGCCATGCCGCGAGCGATGAGCTCCTTCTCGGCCTTGGCGTCGAACTGCGGGAACATCAGCTGGGTGAGCTGGTCGCCGGTGACGCGGCCCAGGGCCTCGTCGCGGGTGATGAGCTTTTCGCCCAGGAGCTGGGTGGCGATACGGAACGCGGCGGCGGCGGTGCGCTTGCCGACGCGGGTCTGGAGCATCCACAGCTTGCCGCGCTCGACGGTGAACTCGATGTCACACATGTCGCGGTAGTGGGTCTCGAGCTTGCGCATGATGGCGCGCAGCTCGTCGTAGACGGGCTTGTTGATGCGCTCGAGGTCGGACAGGGCCAGCGTGTTGCGGATGCCCGCAACGACGTCCTCGCCCTGCGCGTTCTCCAGGTAGTCGCCGTAGACGCCGGAGTGGCCGGAGGAGGGGTCGCGGGTGAAGCAGACGCCGGTGCCGGAGTTTTCGCCCATGTTGCCGAACACCATGGTGCAGATGTTGACGGCGGTGCCCAGGTCGTGGGGGATGCGCTCACGGCGGCGGTAGATGCGGGCGCGCTCGGTGTTCCAGGAGCGGAACACGGCCTCGATGCCCATGTCCATCTGGGTGCGCGGGTCCTGCGGGAAGTCGTTGCCGGTCTGTTCCTTGACGATGCCCTTGAAGGTGTCGACGAGGCCCTTGAGGTCCTCGGCGGTCAGCTCGGTGTCACCCTTCACGCCACGCTCGGCCTTGAGCTCGTCGAGGGCGTCGGAGAAGAGGTCGCCGTCAATGTCGAGAACGGTCTTGCCGAACATCTGGATGAGGCGGCGGTAGGAGTCCCACGCGAAGCGCTCGTTACCGCTAACGGCTGCGAGGCCGTGGACCGACTCATCATTGAGGCCGATGTTCAGGACGGTTTCCATCATGCCGGGCATGGAGAACTTGGCGCCGCTTCGCACGGAGACGAGGAGCGGGTCGGAGGGATCGCCGAGGTGGCGGCCCATCTGGTCTTCGACGCCGCGCAGGGCGGTGGTGACCTCGGTGGCAAGCGACTCGGGAACCGTCGACTCCTTGAGGTATGCGCGGCACGCCTCGGTGGTGATCGTGAAGCCGGGGGGAACGGGCAGACCGAGCTTCGTCATCTCGGCGAGGTTGGCTCCCTTTCCTCCGAGGAGGTCCTTCATGGACTTGTCGCCCTCGGAGAAGTCGTATACGTACTTGACCATCGTGGTCCTCAACTTCCGTGTTTGCGATGATCGACCCACCAGCGGGTCGCTACCAGGGGTAAGGATACACGCATCAAGGGACCAAGGTCACCTCAAGGCGCGCGAGAGTATGATTGTCCTTACATAGACGAGGCAGGGGCAGCCCCCTCATCTTTCCTCACCGGGCGCACGGGATGAGAAAGTCATCCGATCAGCGGCAACGTCGCAACCTTCCCCCCTCGAAGGCACGACCGCGCGACAGCCGGGCGGTGCCGCGACCTATAGCGGCTTGAGCAGCATGTGGAGGCCGTTCGAGGGATCAAAGACGACCTCGCCCGTCAGGTTGAGCGTGCGTTCCTCGCTCGAGGTACGCACAACGACATCCGACAGGCGGATTCCCGTGGAATAGCCCCCCGACGTCGACCCAATGCTCACCTGCTGCACATCCGACAGTCGTTCAGGGGGACAGAATGTGCGATCCGGCGTGCCGCCCCGAAGGCACTCTGTCAGATACGCCTCCGCATTGCGTTTCAGCCACAACGCGGCATCGGTATCGACAACCGCTTTGATCTCATGCTCGTCAACATCTTTGCTCAGATCCATGGTCGTTCTCGAGGTCGCCTTGTCCACCGTCAGATTGACGTGTTCAGAGGCAGTATCGACGACGGCTTCGTAGATGCCCGGGTACGCGTAAACCGTGACTTCTTGACTGGCGCGGTACCACAGATAGTCATCGGGCAGATATTTCGCCTTGTTCTCGTCATAGGCTGTCCGCCCAAGGGGCCCGATGGAGACCCCACCGATGGTCACATCCCTGCCGTACCCCTCCGTATCGATGCGTACGGCGCGCGCGGCGCTGCTGACAACGCGCCAGTAGCCCACTGGCTTCAGGGGCTCCTTCACGCGCTCCAGGTAGATTTCGCGATTGACAGAGTCCTCACCGACTATGAACTCGATGACGGCTCCCTGACGTCCGTGCAGGTCAGGCTGATTGTGCAGGCGCACCTCCTTGACCCGCGCAGGTTCCACGGTCTTGGCGCCACGAAGATCAACTGCCCGATCCGCACTCTTCGTCGCTTCCCCGAAGCTATCCCCCGCCTCGACCTCAAGAGCGTCATTCACGCGCCCTCAGCGATCGCATCCGCGTAGTAGCGCACCGCCTCCTCAACGCTCTTTCCGCGTTGCTTTGATAGGCAAC
>CAKMQM010000085.1:0-5342 GCA_927911615.1 uncultured Xylanimonas sp. | reverse complement strand
CCGCGGCCTGGCCGCAGGTCGCCTGGACACGATGGACCCGGAGGAGGCCCCCAACCCGCCGATTGAGGGTGACGAGGAGGCCTCGCGCTGGTACGTGTACCACCGCACGGACCGCCCGTGCCTGCGCTGCTCGACGCCGATTCGCGAGGCGCTCATGCAGAACCGACGCCTGTTCTGGTGTCCGTCCTGCCAGCGCTGAGCGCGCGAAGAACCGTCAGGGGAGTGCGGGCCGCAAGGCTCGCACTCCTCGACCTTTGTCAGGCAATCTCTTCGAATCCGAGGACCGAGTAGAGTTCGCGGGCCCCCACCGTGGCGCGTATCCAGGCGCAGGGCGAGGGTGTCGAATCCCCACTGCGAGCAGCGCGCGGCGACCTCGGAGACGAGGGCTGTCGCGATGCCACGCCTGCGGTAGTCGGGGGCGACGATCAGGTCCACCACGAAGGGGCCGTCCGGCGCATCATCCCACGGGGATTCGCGGACGACGAGGATCGCTCCGACGAGCGTGCCCCATCCCACGCGCCAATGAACGAGTCTTCCGTGGTCGCCCCGAAAGCGCCCTCAAACGTCAGGCGTAGTTCTTCGGAGGTTTCCAAGAGCGCCTCGGGCGTGACGTCGTCGTCGTACGCCTCGAGGGTGAGCACCGCGAGCGCGGGGATGTCGAATGTTGTGAGCGTGGCGATCTCAATACCCTGAGGCCGATTCGCCGCTGACAACGCGTCCAGGGGGGCATGTAGAGTTTGAGCTTCCATAAACCAACTATAGGTGAGGATGCTCACTTTGTCACGGGTCTTGAACGGATTCTCACAGACCGCATCTGACGAGGGCAAATGCCCCTCAGATGTAGAGGGCCGGCTCCTCGAAGAAGTAGTTGGGATCGACGATGAGATCGCGGTCGCGCGTGTCCTTTTCGGGCTTGGGGAGCAGGCGCGCGGGCACGCCGATTGCCACGTTGCCGCAGGGCACGTCCTTGACGACGACGGCGTTCGCGCCGATCTTGACACCCGTGCCCACGGTGATGGGGGCCCAGCACCTTTGCGCCCGCGCCAATCATGACGTGATCGCCGACAGTGGGGTGGCGCTTGCCCGGCGTCATGGCGACGCCGCCGAGGGTGACGCCGTGGAAGATGACGACATCGTTGCCGACCTCGGCGGTCTGGCCGATGACGACGCCCGTCGCATGATCGATGAAGACGCGGCGCCCGATGGTGGCCTCGGGATGAATGTCCACGCCGGTGACGGCTCGGGCCATGGAGGATAGGACACGCGCGGGGGTGCGGGCACCGTGAGCCCACAGGGCGTGGGAGACGCGGTGAGTCCACAGGGCGTGCACGCCCGGGTAGGTCAGTGCGATCTCCAGGGCGGAGGTGGCCGCGGGGTCGCGGCGCTGCGCCGTCACGAGGTCCTCTCGGAAGAGTCCGAGCGCCTTAATGGGCAGGGCGCGCGACAGGGTCTTCGACAGGGCGCGTACGGTGAGCTTCACAAGTTCCTCCTGGATGGTTGACTCAGACGGAAACGCACAGGTGGCCCCGGATATTCCATCCGGGGCCACCTTAGCGTGTCACGCTGGAATGATCAGTCCTCGAGGCCCGCGAACAGTGCGGTCGAGAGGTAACGCTCACCCGTGTCGGGCAGGAGCGTGACGATCTTCTTGCCGGCCAGCTCGGGGCGGGCGGCGACGGCGGCCGTGCCGGCCAGGGCAGCGCCCGAGGAGATGCCCACGAGCAGGCCCTCTTCGGCGGCAGCGCGGCGAGCGAACTCGAGGGCCTGCGCGGTCTCGACGGAGATGACCTCGTCCACGATGCCCGCGTCGAAGGTCTCGGGCACGAAGTTGGGCATGAGGCCCTGGATGCCGTGCGGACCGGGGGTGCCGCCGGTCAGCAGGGGAGACTCGGTGGGCTGAATGGCGATGATGCGCACGTTCGGGTTCTTCTCCTTGAGAACCTTCGCGACGCCCGAGATGGTGCCACCCGTGCCAACGCCGGCGACGAAGACGTCAACCTGGCCGTCGGTGTCCGCCCAGATTTCCTCGCCGGTGTGCGCGACGTGGGCGGCCGGGTTGGCGGGGTTGGTGAACTGGGAGGCGATGATGGCGCCGGGACGCTCGGAGGCGATGCGCTCGGCCTCGGCGACAGCAGCGGAGACGCCGCCCTTCGGATCGGTGAGGACCAGCTCGGCGCCGAAGGCGCGCACGATGGCGCGGCGCTCGACGGACATCGAGGCGGGCATGACGATGACGACCTTGTAGCCGCGAGCCGCGCCCACCATCGACAGGGCGATACCCGTGTTACCGGAGGTGGCCTCGACGATCGTGCCGCCGGGGGCGAGAGCGCCCGAGGCCTCGGCCGCGTCGATGATCGAACGGGCGATACGGTCCTTCACGGAGGAGGCGGGGTTGAAGGCCTCGACCTTGGCGACCACGTCAACGCCGTCACCGGCAACGTGGTTAATGCGGACGAGGGGAGTGCCACCGATCAGATCGGCGACGGTGGAGGCGATGCGAGCCATGAGGGGTCCTTCCTAAGCAGGTGTACCCCTGAATTGTCATCCCACGCTCGGAGCCTCGTCTAGTTCAATGCGCCGTGTTTCCACGTAGCGAAACTTTGCAACACCGGACGAGGCCTGGGCCAGGCACGCGTCAATGGAGTCTCGGTCGCTCGGATCAATGGCAATACGCAGTGTGACGTCCGCGCCCCAGATTGTGTCGACGACCGCTGCCCCTCGCGCGCGCAGCTCCGCCTCGATGCGGCCCGCGTCCCCGGGGCTCAGCTGGGTTTCGAGGACGTCGCGCCCGACCAGGTAGGCGATGGGGGCGCGGGCGACGGCCTCGGACACGGAGGTGGAGTAGGCCCGCACGAGGCCACCCCCGCCCAGGAGGATTCCGCCGAAGTAGCGGGTGACGACCGCCGTCGTGTTCCACGTGTCGGAGGCGCGGAGGGCCTCCAGCATCGGGGTCCCGGCCGTGCCCGACGGCTCCCCATCATCCGAAGAATGTTGCAGCGGAGCCGCGTCCGGCGGGTCGATCAGGTATGCGGAGCAGTTATGGCGGGCCTGCGGATGCTCGGCTTTCACCGCGTCGATAAGCTCGCGAGCCTCCTCGGGTGTATCCGTCCTAGCGAGCGTCGTAATGAATCGGGAACGCTTGATCTCAATCTCGTGGGTGAGGAGCGTGCCGGAGGCGAGCGTGCGAAGAGCGGACATGCGCCCAGTCTAAGGGAGAGAACCCGCCCTCAGTCTGTAACCAGGATCGCAGGCGCGTAGGCTCTCGCGATGTGCTTCAGGAGCAGGTCCGTGGTAGTCTTGTCGGGTTGTCGCCGTGCGCCCGCGTGGCGCACCGATCAGAATAGTCGTCGAGAAAGAAGAGGAGCGGTAAGACATGGCAGTTCCCAAGCGCAAGATGTCCCGTGCGAACACCCGCACCCGCCGGTCTACCTGGAAGGCTGATCTTACCGAGCTGAACACCGTCAAGGTTGCCGGCCGTGAGATCCGCGTGCCCCGCCGCCTGGCCAAGGCCTACAAGAACGGCCTCCTGGACGTCGAGGGCTGACCTCGCATCCACGCACGGGCCCGGGACTTGTTGTCCCGGGCCTTTGTCATGCCCATAATTGCTGAATACGTGCCCCCGGCCCCATCGGTCGTCGGCGCGCGCCTAATACGAGTATCCGAAAAGGAACGCACATGAGCCTGCCGATGTCTCTGCCTGCCGCGAGCGGGGGAGTGGGCCACGGCCTCGTCGCCGCGTCGAGCACGAGTGGCACCGAGGGAGCCATCGTCTCCCTCTTCCTAATCGCCGCCGCTGCGGCCATCGCGCCCTGCTGTCCTCGCTCACGCGCAAGCGCGTGCCCGACGTCGTCTGGCTGCTCATCCTCGGCGTCATCATCGGGCCGAACGTTCTCGGGCTCGCGTCCCTCACCGAGCCGATCTCCGTATTCCGCGAGGTTGGCATGGGCATGCTCTTCCTCATCGCGGGCACCGAAATCGACGTCGAAGAGGTGCACGGACGGGCGGGGAGGCGCTCGCTGCTCACGTGGCTGGCGTGCTTCGGCATCGGCCTGGCCGTCTCCTGGGTGGCGGTCGCCGCGTCGGGTACGACGGGGGTCGCCACCGCCACCTACATCGCGCTCGCGATCGCGCTGACCTCGACCGCGCTCGGCACCTGCTGCCCATCCTCATGGAGGCTGGGGTCATGGGGACGACGATCGGCAAGGCCGTCCTCGTCCACGGTGCCGTCGGCGAGCTTGCGCCCATCATCGCCATGTCGCTGCTGCTGTCGGCACGAAGCCCGTGGGCAGCGGCGATCGTTCTGTTGCTCTTCGCGGTGGCCACGGTCCTTGCAGTCGCCATCCCGACGCGCTTCATCCTCAAGCATCCCGCGATCGGGCGGACGATCCTCCACGGGGCGCAGACCTCGCAAAAGACGCTCATGCGCGTCGTCATGCTGGTCCTCACCGGCCTCATGGCGCTATCCGCGGTCATGGAACTGGACATGGTGCTCGGCGCGTTTGCGGCCGGTATCATTGTGCGCGCGCTGGCGCCCGGCAACTTCACGATGGTTGAGGGCGAGCTGCGCACTCTCGGATTCTCCTTCCTGATCCCGTTGTTCTTCGTCACCTCGGGCATGAACATCTCGCTCAGCGCCGTCGCGGGCTACCCGTTCCTGCTCGTCGCCTTCGTTGGCGCAATCCTCGTGGTACGCGGCGTGCCCATCGTCCTTCTCGAACGTTTCCACGGATCGATCGAGCGAGTCGGCTGGACGGACGCGACGCGCATCGGCCTGTACGGTGCGACCGGCCTGCCGATCATCGTCGCCGTCACGGAGCTGGGCGTCTCGACGGGAGTTCTGCCCTCGTGGCTCGCCTCGCTGCTCGTCGTTGCCGGCGCGATGTCCGTGCTGCTCTTCCCGTTGGTCGCCTTCCTGCTGGGCCGCGCTGGTGGAAAGGCACGCTAACCTCCGCTAGTCTTACAGGCGGCGCACCGCGCCACGCCTCCGTAGCTCAATGGATAGAGCAAGGGCCTTCTAATCCCGAGGTTGCAGGTTCGAGTCCTGTCGGGGGCGCCAGCTTGTGATGCGGGTGCTGCCACGAAGCATCGTTGTCGGTCGTTATATGGCCGCCCGAACCGGGGCAGCGTGGCATAATGGGGGGAGCCGAACAGTTGCCGCTGTTCGACTCCCCGGCTTCCGGGATAGTCTTAGCTACCCATCAGGTGCTTAGCAGGAATGCAATCGCCCAGATCAGCTGCGGCAGTGTCGTAATCACTGCTACAGCGATCTGGGCTTTCTGCTTCCTGTCAAGGCCCCGCCGCCGTCGAGGCGGACGATGGTCTTTCGCCATTGCCCAGTCACC
>CAKMQM010000084.1:0-7204 GCA_927911615.1 uncultured Xylanimonas sp. | reverse complement strand
TCGCAGCGCGGACGGCTCGCGGGCGGGCCGCCGCCCACGGGCACACCAAGCAGCCCGGCCCCAACCCAACGCCCTCGCGGCGGCCGGAAATCTGGCGGCGCAGCAACCACACAAAAAAGTGGTGGCCCCCAGGAAAACCTGGGGACCACCACTCATGCGTTCACTTGCGTGAACTGACGAGCCGAAAGTCAGTCAGAAAGACTGGTTCAGTTGTTCGTCAGCTTCTCACGCAGCGCGGCCAGGGCCTCGTCGGAAGCAAGGGTGCCCTCGTTGTCGACCGGGTCGAGTAGGAGGCCTGCTCCTCGATGGAGGGAGCCGCTTCGGCGTCCTCTTCGAGGGCCTTGCGGACCTGAGCCTTGTGGGCCTCCCAGCGGGCCTGAGCCTCAGCGTACTGAGCTTCCCAAGCCTCGCGCTGAGCGTCGAAGCCTTCCATCCACTCCTGGGTCTCCGGATCGAAGCCCTCGGGGTACTTGTAGTTGCCGTTCTCGTCGTACTCGGCGGCCATGCCGTAGAGCGAAGGATCGAACTCTTCGGAGTTCGGGTCCACGCCCTCGTTGGCCTGCTTGAGGGACAGGGAGATGCGGCGACGCTCGAGGTCGATGTCGATGACCTTGACGAAGACCTCTTCGCCAACCTTGACGACCTGGTCCGGCAGCTCGACGTGACGCTGAGCCAGCTCGGAGATGTGGACGAGGCCCTCGATGCCGTCCTCGACGCGGACGAACGCGCCGAAGGGGACCAGCTTGGTGACCTTGCCGGGCACAACCTGGCCGATGGCGTGGGTGCGGGCGAATGCCTGCCACGGATCTTCCTGGGTGGCCTTGAGCGACAGGGAGACGCGCTCGCGATCCATGTCGACGTCGAGAACCTCGACGGTAACTTCCTGGCCAACCTCGACGACCTCGGACGGGTGGTCGATGTGCTTCCAGGACAGCTCGGAGACGTGAACCAGGCCGTCGACACCACCGAGATCGACGAACGCGCCGAAGTTGACGATGGAGGAAACGACGCCGGAGCGCACCTGGCCCTTCTGCAGGGTGTGCAGGAAGTTCGTGCGGACCTCGGACTGGGTCTGCTCGAGCCATGCGCGGCGGGACAGGACCACGTTGTTGCGGTTCTTGTCGAGCTCGATGATCTTCGCTTCGATCTCGCGACCGATGTAGGGGGCGAGGTCGCGGACGCGACGCATCTCGACGAGGGAGGCGGGCAGGAAGCCACGCAGGCCGATGTCGAGGATCAGGCCGCCCTTGACGACCTCGATGACGGTACCGGTAACGACGCCGTCCTCTTCCTTGACCTTCTCGATCTGGCCCCACGCGCGCTCGTACTGCGCGCGCTTCTTCGACAGGAGGAGGCGGCCTTCCTTGTCTTCCTTCTGGAGGACGAGCGCCTCGATCTGGTCGCCCACGGCGACAACGTCGTCGGGGTTGACGTCGTGCTTGATGGACAGCTCGCGAGAGAGGATGACACCCTCGGTCTTGTAGCCGATGTCAAGGAGGACCTCGTCGTGGTCGACCTTGACGACAGTGCCCTCGACGATGTCGCCATCGTTGAAGTACTTGATGGTCTCGTCGATGGCTGCGATCAGGTCTGCTTCCGAACCAATGTCGTTGATAGCGACCTGCGGCGTGTTGGTGGTCATGTAGTAGTTTCTCCGAAACGGACTGGATAGTAGATGGACAGTTCCGGCGCCCTGAGACGGATGCGGATGCACTCGTCCCCAGACACCGTGGTCCATTTTAGCAGCCTTTGACGGGCAAATGTGACGAATTTGGCGACACTTTGCGTGGTGTGCGTCGCGTCGTCACGCCGGTTAGTGAGCGGCGAGCTGCCAGGACGCGCCAATGCCGACAGCGACATCGAGTGGAACGGAGAGCTCCACGGGCGTCGCCATCTTGTCTCGGACGATCTCTTCGACGGCACCCGCCTCGCCCGGCGCGACCTCAAGGAGTAGTTCGTCGTGGATCTGCACGAGGAGGCGCGACTTCAGGCCGGCCTCGGAGAGGGCGTCGACGACGTTCATCATGGCGATCTTGACGATGTCTGCGGCGCTGCCCTGGATGGGCGCGTTCAGGGCGGCGCGCTCGGCCATCTCGCGCCGCTGACGGTTTGACGAGCGCAGGTCGGGCAGGTAGCGGCGGCGCCCGAACATGGTCTGGGTGTAGCCGTCGGCACGCGCCTGTGCGACGAGGCCTTCGAGGTAGTCTCGGACCTTCCCGAAGCGCTCGAAGTAGCGGTCGCGCAGGGCCGCGGCCTCGGGCACGGGAATGCCGAGCTGAGCGGCGAGGCCGTAGGAGGACAGGCCGTACGCGAGGCCGTAGGAGGTTGCCTTGATGCGCGAGCGCTCCTCGGCGCTCACCTCGGCGACCGGTGTTCCGAACACCATGGACGCCATCGTGCGGTGCAGGTCCTCGCCGGAATTGAACGCCTCGATGAGCGCCTCATCGCCGGAGAGGTGCGCCATGAGGCGCATCTCGATCTGCGAGTAGTCGGCGCTCATGAGCGACTCAAATCCCTCACCAGCGACGAAGGCGCCGCGAATGCGCATACCGTCAGCGCTGCGCGCGGGAATGTTCTGCAGGTTCGGATCGGAAGACGCGAGGCGCCCCGTGGCCGCGGCAACCTGGGAGAAGGTCGTGTGGATGCGTCCGTCAGAAGCGACGGTCGCGGACAGTGAGTCGACCATCTGCTTGAGCTTGATGCGGTCACGGTGGGTGAGCAGGAATCCGAGGAAGACGTGCCCCGCTCCACCCTCGTCCGCGGTCTTCGCGTGCAGGTCCGCCAGGGCCTCGGCGTTTGTGGTGTACCCGGTCTTCGTCTTCTTCGTCTTGGGCAGGCCGAAGTGGTCGAAGAGGAGCTCCTGAAGCTGCTTGGGGCTGGAGAGGTTGACCTCGCGCCCCGCCGCGGCCCACGCTCCCTCGCGCGCGGCGTCGACGGCCTTGCCGAGTTCATCGGATAGACCGTCCAGCACGGCTGTGTCCGCGGCGATGCCGATGTCTTCCATCTGACCGAGCAGGACCGACAGCGGCATCTCCATGTCGGTGAGAAGCGCGGCCTCGGAGCTTTCCTCCAGGCGCGAGCGCAGAGTCGAGGCAAGCGGGTGCAGGTGGGCGGCCAACTTCCCGGCACGCACCTGGGCGGCGCTCGAGCCCGCTCCCATGTCGCCGAGATCGAAGAGAGCCTCAGAGTCACCCTCCTCTTCCTCGATCACGACGCCAAGCACACGCGAGAGCACATCCTCCAGCTTGTGGGAGCGCTGATCGGGATGCGCGAGATAGGCGGCCAACATCGTGTCGAACTCGACGCCGCCGAGAGCCCAGCCGCGCGAGGAGAGCGCATGACGTGCACCCTTCGCGTCGTGCACGATAAGGGACGAGGCCGTGGCGAGCACATCGCTGAGCGCTTCCTCCTGCTGGGGGCTCAGTTCGACAGGGTCGATCACGAGCGCCTCGTTGTCGGAGGCAAGAACAAGGCGGGTGACGTCGCCACGAGTCGGCCGCATGTCACCTTCGACGAGCACAGCGAGCGTCGAGTGGGCACTAGCCCACTGGCCGATGTCGCAGGAAGCATCCGCGAGGGACACCGAGATCTCCACCTCGGCCACAGCCTCGGGCGTCTCGTCGACGTGCCCCTCCCCCATGCCGATTCCTGCGACCTCGCGCACCTTCTGGCGCAGGCGACCGAACTCGAGAGAATCAAAGAGGCGATCGATGGCGGCGACATCCGTGGGGCGGCGGGCCAGATCGCTCGGCGACACCTCAAGGTCCATGTCGGTGAGCAAGCGATTGAGGCGGCGGTTGCGCACGACGTCGTCCATGTGTTCGCGCAGGGCCGCTCCGCGCTTGCCGCCGATTTCGTCAGCACGCGCCAGCAGGTTATCCAGGCCGTCGTACTTGTTAATCCACTGTGCGGCGGTCTTCGGGCCGACGCCCGGAACGCCGGGCAGGTTATCCGAGGTCTCACCCACGATTGCGGCAATCTCGGGATATCGGTGCGGCGGCACTCCGTACTTCTCCTCCACCGCCTGCGGAGTCATGCGGCGCAGATCGCCGGGACCCGTCCCCGGATACAGCACCGTGACATTGTCAGTCACCGTCTGGAAGGAGTCACGGTCACCGGATACGACGAGCACGGTCGCGCCGTCGTTGCCGGCGCGGTACGCGAGCGTCGCAAGAATGTCGTCCGCTTCGAAGCCCTCGCGTGAGAGCGACACGATCCCCATCGCATCGAGCACCTCGCGAATCAGCTCCACCTGGCCCTTGAACTCCTCGGGCGTGGCGTCGCGCGTACCCTTGTACTCCGGGTACTCCTCGGTACGGAATGAGTGCCTGGACACATCGAAAGCGACAGCAACATGCGTCGGCTGCTCGGTTTCCAACAGCCTCGTCAGCATTGAAACAAAGCCATAAACAGCGTTCGTGTGCTGGCCCGTAGCCGTCACGAAGTTATCCGGCGGAAGGGCATAAAACGCACGAAAAGCCATCGAATGGCCGTCAATAATCAGCACAGTGTCACTCACACATGCCACCCTAGATGCCATGACACACGATCACCAGACGAAACACACGCATTCTTCCTCACCAGATCCGCTCGCACGCGGCGGTTGGGTCGGCGCCCACTGGCCCGGCACTCTGATGGAGGCCACCGGCATGGAAGTGCTGGAGCACAGCGCGTCACGAACCGTGATCTCCATGCCCATCGACGGAAACCGCCAGAGCGCCGGAATCCTCCACGGTGGCGCATCCGCTGCCCTCGCGGAAACCGCGGCTTCTTTCGCCGCCCAGATCCACGCGCGTGAAGCTAACCCGGGCAAGCAGGCCTACGCAGTCGGCACAGAACTCAATGCCTCTCATATCAGCGCCGGACGCGAGGGAATCATCACCGCGACCGCGACCGCCGTCCACCTCGGCCGCAGCTCGACCGTCCACACCGTGGAGATTCGCGACGAGGCCGACCGACTGATCTCCATCGCACGCGTGACGAACCGCATCCTGGTGCGTTCAAGCCACGACTGAGTACGAGTGCACAGCAATGGGGAGGGTCAATTGACCCTCCCCATTCGCGCATCTATGACTCAGTCGTCGACCTGGTTGATCACCGCGTCGGCAACCTCGCGCATGGACAGACGACGATCCATCGACGTCTTCTGAATCCAGCGGAATGCCTCGGGTTCGCTCATGCCCATGTTCTTCATGAGCAGGCCCTTCGCACGGTCCACGCGCTTGCGGGTCTCGAAGCGATCCGACAGATCGGCGATCTGGTCCTCGAGCGACTCGATCTCTGCGTGACGCGACAGAGCGATTTCAACGGCGGGGATCAGGTCAGCGGGGCTGAAGGGCTTCACGACGTAGGCCATAGCGCCGGCGTCGCGCGCACGCTCAACGAGCTCCGTCTGCGAGAAAGCCGTCAGCATCACGACAGCGCAGGACAGCTCCTGCAGGATCTTCTCCGCAGCGGTGATGCCATCCATCTTCGGCATCTTGACATCCATCACGCACAGATCGGGTTCGAGCTCGAGCGCAAGCTCGACAGCTTCCTCACCGTCGGCAGCCTCGCCAACGACCTCGAACCCCGCCTGGGTCAGCGTCTCAACGATATCGAGACGAATCAACCCCTCGTCTTCTGCGACGAGGACGCGACGCGGTTCAGCCTGCTCTTCACTCATTGTCATATTCCTCAGTTTGATCGGTTTGCTCAGCTGCTCTATTGTGGGACACGCACACGCGAAGCCCCGATAGCCCAACTGGCAGAGGCGGTCGGCTCAAACCCGGCTTGTTGTGGGTTCGAATCCCACTCGGGGTACCGCCAGTGGAGTACGTGCTCCTAATGGTACCGGCAATTCAGCACGTGTGCGACGTGCGTAGCACAAATTGATACAGCAAAATCGCAGACGAACAAGGGGCCGACAAGCATTGCTTGTCGGCCCCTTTGTCACGGCTCAGGCCACGACGCTCAGTTCGAGACCGAGGTACTCGGCAGCCGCGCCCCGGCGGGCCGGCTCGTCAAGGTCAGCAATCGCCTGCTTGACCCTCGAGTCGTGGAAGTCAGCGAACCACGGCTCAACGGCACGTGAGAGCTGGCCGACCTCCAGGTTGTTGGCCACGCGGCCAAACAGAGTGTCGTGGACCGACACGGTCCGGATCTTCGTATTCATTTCTCTTTCTCCTCTTCAATTCGGGCGCGCCAGAAAACGTGCTTTGTTCGCACAGGCATTCCTGATCACGCCGGGCAGCGATCTGCTGCACTGCCGCGCCGTCGTTGGTGCGGCGTCCACGTGTCTCAACGTGTATCCGAGTACTTTATTCCACGGATTTAATTTTGTCCACGTGAACAAACACAAAAAGAGCGGGGGCACCGGCTTACCGCCGGCACCCCCGCTACTCACGCATCTCACGCGTGGCGGGTTCCGCCAATCGCGTAGTCGGCCTCATCTCCGACCTCATGGATACGCAGCATGTTCGAGGAACCGGCAATGCCCGGGGGCATACCAGCAACGATGACCAGCTGATCACCGATGTCCGCCAAGTGCGCAGACTGAACCACCTGATCGAGCTGCCACACCATGTCGTCCGTGTGCTGCACTTCGGGCACGCGGTACGCCTGGATACCCCACGACAGGGCGAGGCGGCGACGCGTCGACTCGAGCGGCGTGAAGGCCAGCATCGGGATCGGGCGGCGCATACGCGACAGCAGACGAGCGGAGGTGCCGGACTGGCTGAAGGTCACCAGGTAGCGGGCATCCATGTGCTCGGCGATACGCGCCGCGGCCTCACAGATGACGCCGGCACGGTCAGCGTAGAAGCCTGGGATCGACGCGATGCGCTCGCCGCCGTTCTCTTCCGTCGACTCGATGATCGCGGCCATCGTGCGCACCGTCTCGATCGGGAACGCGCCGACCGAAGTCTCTCCGGAAAGCATAACCGCATCGGCGCCGTCGAGGATCGCGTTGGCGCAGTCGGAGGCCTCGGCGCGCGTCGGGCGCGGGTTCTTGATCATGGAATCCATGACCTGCGTCGCGACGATGACGGGCTTGGCCGCAATACGAGCGAGTTCGATCGCCGCTTCTGCACCAGCGGGACCTGCCGTCGAGGGCAGTCTCGACACCGAGGTCACCGCGGGCGACCATGATGCCGTCGAAGGCCTCGATTGATGTCTTCCAGCGCCTCGACAGCCTGCGGCTTCTCGATCTTGGCGATGACCGGGA
>CAKMQM010000083.1:0-4284 GCA_927911615.1 uncultured Xylanimonas sp. | reverse complement strand
GCGTAGCGCTGGGCGACGGCCGCGATGGCGGCGGAGGTGGCTGCGAAGAGGACCAGCGAGGCGATGGTGACGTCGTCGGAGTCTTCGGCGGGGATGGGGCGTCCGGTGGCGACCTTCCAGCCGGCTTCGAAGACTTTGGAGGCGGCGAAGGCCGCTCCGGCGATGACGGCGGTCGTGGCGAGCTTTTCGATGGTGGCTGAGTCCATGGTTGCCTCCTGGCGTGGGGGTGTGGTTGTCCCTGTGCGCGTGCGCACGCTTCCATGATGCCCCACGCGGCGCTCTTGCGCGAGGCCCACAGGCGCCCTGTCTTATGCTTGAACGGTAGTGTTCCCGTCTGAAGGATTCCTTATGGCTCGCGCCCGCTCTGTTTTTGCGTTGTCTGCTCTCCTTGTTGCGGCGACGACGGTGGCGGCTTGTACGCCGTCCGTGTCCTCGAGTGCGCCTCGGGATCCGTTTGCGTCGCCGATCGTTCCGGGCCAGAGTGCGCGCGCTCGTCGAGCACAGCGGGGCATGGGACGATCGACGCTCCGACTCCTCGTAGCGGCTCGGGCACGGTGACCGTCGCCCTGGTGGGCGGCGCGCAGCTGCCGATGGAGACCGCGCAGGAGTTCACGAAGGCGACGGGTTTCACGGTTGCGGTGGTGCCTGTGGATGGCGTGGATGCGCTGTCGAAGGCGGGCGCGGACGTGGTGCTTGGCCTGGATGGCGCGGACGCCCTGCAGGCGAGCGCGGCGGGCACGATCGCTGCGTCGGCGCCTCAGGATACTGCGACGCTTGCCGGCACAGTTGTGGATGGTGCCGCTGCGGCGATCGCCTACGGGCGCGATGACGTGTGCGTCATCGCCGACAAGTCGTGGATGAGTGCGAACGGCCGCCCGCTGCCGACCTCGTTCGGCGATCTGACTTCTCCGCGTATCCGCGCGCTGCTGACGGTACCGGACCCGGCCTCGTCGTCGGTGGGCCGCGCTTTCGTGCAGGAGGCCGCTGCGCAGACGGGCGAGGGGCTGGGTTCCTTCGCGCAGTCCCTGAACCCGCGCGTGGATTCCTCCCTGGGTGGTGCTGTTGCCGCGTGGACGGCCGGCGCGCACGTGTCCGAGGGGTACCTGTCCGAGGTCGTGGGAGCCTCCGCGGGTTCTTCTGGCGCGTATCCGCTGATCGTGGCCCCGCGTTCGCTGGCGGCTGCGGCGGCGACGAACACGGGTGCCGATTCCTACGGGACCGCGATCTCTTCGACGTGCATCGCTCGCATCATGTACGCGGCCCCCACGTCCTCGCCCGCGTCGGACGGCGCGGAGTCCCTTATCGCTTGGCTGCAGGGTGAGGCTGCGCAGCGCTCCCTGGCGACGACGGGCGCCGTCTACCCGATCGATGGTGTGCTTGCCGCCGACACGAAGGCCGGCTGGCTGATGGGTATCACCGGTGATCCGATCGTCGCCGACGAGACCGTCGGTTCTCTCGATGCGATGAGCGCCTGGCTGGCCACGTGGTCATCGGCGCTGGCCTCCCCGGCGCCGACTGCGCCGAGTACTCCCGATCCGGTGACGGATCCGGCTCCCGCGGATAACCCCGCGACCGACACGGGATATGAGGATTCGAGCGACGACGAGGAGTAATCCCCGCCGGACGTATCCTGAAGAGTCAGCCTCGCAGCATTGCGGGGCTGACTTTGCATTCCTCTCCGATGCGCATGGGAGCGATGAGGCCCGCTTCGCGCAGCTCGAGGAGGCGCGGCACGGTGCGCTCGACGACCTTCCACGGGTCGATCGTGTTGAGGTAGATGCGCGTGCCGCCCTCGAAACCGGCGAGCGTCGAGATACGCCACTTGAGCAGGATGCGCCAGCGCATGGGCGTGGACACGGTGGGTGGGCGGTGGTACCACTCCTCGTTCGCCGGCACCTCCACGCCCGTCGCGGCGTGTGCCGCGTGCAGGATGTCGGAGATGCCACGCATGGCCTCGGGGCTGACCTCCCACGGGTTTTTCGGCTCGCCCAGGGGCCAGATTGCGATGCCGGGGAAGCGATGCCCGAAGCCAGCCAAGCGACGGCGTGCTCGTTCTGGGCGATGAGGAGCTTGCGCGTGGCCGCGACCGTGAAGATCTGGTCGTAGATGTCGGGCTGGGCGCGCAGGCGCTCCAGCTCAGCCTCGGTCTGCACGGACATGTCGTCGATCGCGACGAGCTGCTTGTGCAGGTGGTCGAAGGACGCGCCCGCGGGGCGCAGCCAGTTCTGGAATGTCGCTACGTAGCGGACCGCGGGATCCAGGTCGTACAGGTCGCGCATCGAGCGGGCCGTGTAGGCGGTGTACTGCTCGTGTTCCTCGGGGGTGAGGGTGCCGGACCCGGCCAGCTGGTGGGCCTCGGTGGCGCCGTCGACGAAGTGGCGCTTGCCGATGATCAGGTCGTGCCCGCCGGAGAAAAAGCCGTTGGCGGCCTGCAGGCGCGCGGTCTCGCTGGTGGCTGCGAACTCGCCTTCGCTCATGCCCGAGGCCAACATGCGCGAGCGAACGACGTTCATGACGTGCTCGTAGCCCGCGTCCGAGGCCAGGTAGTGGGCCATGCGGCGACGGTCGTCCTCGGAGGGGACGTGCCCGTGGTTGAGATGCCAGTAGTTGTAGGAGACGATCTCGAACAGGTTAGGAATGCGTCGGAATTCGGCGACCGTTTCGCCGAGCTGATCGGCGCCGAGGGCGTCCAGCTGCTCCCAGGACCCGTCCTCGTGGCGCACTAGGCGCGACTTTTCGGGCGGGGTCTCGAGATAACGGCCGGAACAGAACGCGCAGTGGTGCCCGTCAGCCTCGTGGTTGATCGGGTTGTGGTCCGCGTGAGGTGCGGTGAGGGGCCGGTTACCGCGGCCCGGGACGGTCCACACCTCTGTGCCCGTGAGCAGGTTCTGCTGTTTGACGGTGCCGTCGGCCAGTCGGACGATGGCGCGGTCAGCGCGCGTGAGCTTGGAAGCCATACCTGTATCGTACCCGTCCTCAGAGTCGGTCCATCGTCGCCGGATGCGATCCCATGCGCCCGGCCTCGCCGGCGTCGAGCGCGTCGATGCGCGCGGTCTGCTCCGGGTCAAGCGAGAAGGAGAACACGTCGAAATTGGCGGCCATGCGCGTGCGGCTCAGGGTCTTGGGGAAGACGACGTGCCCGCGATCCAGCGCCCAGCGCAGCGCGACCTGCGTCGGCCCCACGCCGAGGCTCGCGCCGATCTCGATGAGCGTCGGGTCGGTGACGGTGCGCCCGCGCGCGAGGGGAGACCAGGCCTCGAACACCATGCCGAGGCCCTGGGCGTAGGCGCGCAGGGCGGCGTTGGGGAAGAAGGGGTGGGACTCGACTTGGAGGACGTGCGGGGGAACGGTCGCAACCGCCCGGACTGCCTCGACGTGCTCGCGCTCGTAGTTCGACAGGCCGATCGCGCGTGCGCCGCCTGCGTTGTATGCGTCCTCGAGGGCGGGCCAGGGCAGGGCGACGTTGCCTCCGTAGAGCGTGGGCAGTGGCCAGTGCACGAGGAGGAGGTCCACGTAGTCGGTGCGCAGGTCCTCGAGGGAGCGTCGGATGGATGCGGCTGCCCGATCGGGCTCGTGGTTGGAGTTGTCGACCTTCGTCGTGACGAACAGGTCCTCACGCGCGATGCCCGATGCCTCGAGCGCCGCCCCGACCTCGGCCTCGTTGCCGTACATCTGAGCGGTGTCGATATGACGGTACCCGACCTCGAGGGCGCGGCTCACCGCGTCGTACGTATCCTCGGGCGCGACCTTGTAGGTGCCGAAACCGAGCACGGGGATGGGTGATCCCGTCGGGAGCATCAAGGTCGGAATCGGGGACGAGGCCGGGGCGTTCTCGGCGGGAAGCGGGGTGTTCATCGGTGAATCCTCCTAGTCGTTCCCAGTGTAGCCTCCCGCACGCGCTGCGGTCGCCGTCGTCCGCGGGCGCGGTCGGTGCGCATGTCGTAGCGTTATCCTCGCTTCAAAGCCGTGCGCGGCGACGACCTGAGAGCACAGGAGGAATCATGATCAATGCCTACGAGACGGAGGACGGCGTCGTCTTCGATATGAGCGGGCTCGAGTGCGAGGCGCTGCGCTCATACGCCGACGGACTCCTGACTGACCCCGAGCATCCGTTCGTTGAGCTGCTGCGCAGCCAGGGCCTCGTCGTTGGTGATACTCCCGTTCCGCACCTCGCTGCTCTCCTTCAGGCGTCTCGCAGGCGACGAAGGTGCTGTCCGCCTGGGTCGTCGCTCCGGCTGGGTGCCGGCGATCCACCTTCTTCGTTGGCCCGCGCTCCGTCGCGGT
>CAKMQM010000082.1:0-2700 GCA_927911615.1 uncultured Xylanimonas sp. | reverse complement strand
GGGCAGCCAGTGGGTCACGAGCCCCAGCTGGGGCCGTCGGATATACCTCCTATCAGCCATCCCAAGAACCACAGGACGGCCACGTCGGAGAATAAAGCCCCCGCGATCGCGACAATTTTCCACGATCCGGCCTTCTCGAGGAACTTTCGCGTGATGGCTATCAGCACCTGGAAGAAGGTGAAGAAGCCCAGGAAGCCAAAGAAGTAGATGAGTGCCAGGTCCATGGCATACGAGAGCGGAAGCCCGACCAGAAAGATCACGTGGAGGACCAGGTACCGGACAAAGAAGTTAACAATCCCTCGCGGGTCACGCGCATCTGTCATGCCCCCATCCTAACGGGGTTCTCAGCTGCGAGGTCCAGCCCTTCAAGCCTCTAGCATCACGGCGATACTAGCCCGTCCAGCTTCCAACCCCGGCCCCGTTGATCAATGAACGAACGCGGTCACCGGACCGCTCAAAGGCTCCTACACTGTTCTCATCCGCCACAAAAGAGCAAGGCCGCTGAATGCAGCGCAGGCTCAGATGAGCGTGTCGTTGAGCGGGAAAGTGAGGAAGAACGATGTCGTCCACCGAGCAATACCTGGATTTCGTGCTCGACCTGCTGGGCGAGCTGGAAGACGTGGCGCACCGCAAGATGATGGGCGAATACGTCCTCTACTACCGGGGCAAGGTCATCGGCGGCATCTACGACGACCGCTTTCTGCTCAAGGTCACGCCCGCCTCCTCACGGCTTCTGCCCGAGGCCCCGCGCGCCATCCCCTACGAGGGAGCGAAGGAGATGCTCCTCGTCGAGGTGGAGGATCGCGACGTACTGCGCGACGTCGTCGACGCGATGTGGGAGGAGCTACCTGCACCGGAGAAGAGGAACAAGAAGTAGGCGTCTGGCCCCGGCCTCGTATTGGATGAGGCCAGGGTCGGGCAGCATGTTCCTCCTGATGGCAGGGGAGCAGAAGCTCAGAGGGAGGAGACGAACTCCGCGAGGCGCTTCGCGTGCTCGCGCGAACGCTCCACCATGTCGCGCGCGCCGCCTCATCCGTGCGATTCGCGTACGACACCCCGTACAGGGGAAGGCTCCCCGCAAACTCCATGCCCGTCAGCGCACACGTCGCCTTCGCGGGCGTCAGCAAGTCGTTGAAATCGACGGAATCTGGCGCGTAGTAAGCCTCCGACGCCCCCGTCGTTACCGACACGACCAGCTTCTTACCGCGCAGAGCCGTACCCGAAGCCCCGTGGCTGAAACCGCGCACAAACACGTCCTCCATCCACTTCTGCAGCAGTGCCGGCCAGCCGTACCACCACAGCGGATACTGCAATACGATCACGCCCGCCGCAGCAAGCTTCTTCTGCTCCGCCTCAACGTCGAACGTGTACTCCGGATAGAGGTCATCGAGATGATCGATCTCGGCGCCAGGAAGCAGGACCGAAAGTTCCTCCAGGATCGTCTTATTCGCAACCGAATCATCGCCGGTGCGCGGGTGTCCCGACACAATCAGAAGGTTGGACATCGCATTTCCTTTCGTCGATGCGAGGAGTCTACGCCCGCCCGTGGGCCTGTGAACAGGGCGTGGACTTCCATTTCGCGCGGGGTGAAGCCCCGTCCCAGAACGCAAAATAACGCAGTACTACAGTAGAAGCATGGCCAACACCGACTCCCAGCCCCTCACCCTGCGCCGCATCCTCCTCGTCATCGCGACGGGCGTAGGTGCTGGATTCCTCTCCGGACTCTTTGGAGTGGGCGGGGGCCTCGTCATCGTGCCCGCCCTCATGGCGGTCCTGGGCATGGATCAGCGCCGCGCCTCGGCGACGTCCCTCGCAGCCATCATCGTCACTGCCGCTGTCGGCTCGGGCACCTATGCCCTCCACGGCGAGGTCTCCTGGGCCGGAGCCGCCCTCCTCGTCGTCGGTGCGCTCGTCGGCTCCCAGGTCGGCGTGTGGCTCCTGCGCCGCCTCCCCGCGCCCACCCTGCCCTGGATCCTCATCGGCTTCACCGTCTTCGTCATCGTCTCCCAATACCTGCACGTCCCCACGCGAGAGGGAACCGTGTCGCTGACACCGACCTCGTGCGCGCTACTGATTCTGGTGGGCCTGTGCGCCGGTATCCTCTCCGGCCTGGTCGGCGTGGGCGGCGGATCCGTCATCGTGCCCGGCATGGAGCTCGCCGTCGGCGCGGGAGACCTGATCGCGCGCGGCACGTCCCTCCTCGTCATGATCCCCACCGGCATCGCCGGCACCGTCACCAACCTGCGCCACCGCATGGTCGACCTGCGCATCGGCCTCATCGTGGGCGCCAGCGCCGCGGCCACCGCGCCCGTCGGACGCCTCGTCGCCACGTGGGTATCCCCGAGCGTGGGCGCGATCCTCTTCAACATCTTCCTGCTCTCCATCATCGCCTCGACGATCCTGAAGATGCGTAAGAAAGCCCGAGCCCAGGGCTAAACGAAACGGCCCCGGCCTCACATTGAACTGCGCCCCGAAACTTGGACGCGTTTAATGGTAGCCGTTATGCGGCTTCCTGTAGGGCCTGATCCCGGTATTCTGCCGGGGTCAGGCCCTTGAGCTTTACTTGGCGTCTTTTCGTGTTCCAGTGCGTGATGTAAGCCTCGAGGTCGGCTTTGAAGCTCTCGAAGGTCTGCCAGTCCTGGCCGCGAAAGAACTCGTCCTTGAGGTGCCCGAAGACCTGCTCGGTGGCGCCATTGTCGA
>CAKMQM010000081.1:0-3339 GCA_927911615.1 uncultured Xylanimonas sp. | reverse complement strand
AGCCGGGACGCCCCAACTCCGTGCGCGTGGGCGACGTGGAGGAGGCCGCGGAGATCGCGGGCCTGCACGCGACGACGTCAACGGCGCTGGGAGAGAACTGGGCGGGCGTGCGCCTGACCGCGCGTCCGCGGTCGCGCCGCTGATTTCATCCACGAGGCATGGGCGGGCCAGCGCTGTCCTGTGCTGTGACGCTCAGCCTCGGATGTGACCGTGCGTGCCAGTTCTGGTAGATTGGCGCGTGCGTGGGGCCTTTAGCTCAGTTGGCTAGAGCATCTGGTTTACACCCAGAAGGTCATCGGTTCGAGCCCGGTAGGCCCACAAAGCGCCAGGGGCCGGAAGCGACAAGCTTCCGGCCCTCAGTGTTTGCTTGGAGCAGTGTGCGCGACGTGCGTCATTCCTCCTGCTCGCGCTACTCGGCGACGTCTTCACCGACGACGAGCTTGCCGGATGCGCCGGCGCCGAGCTGCTCCAGGGCGAGGCGGCCCACCAGCTGCTGGTTCGTGGTCGTGCGCTGGGGGCGCGCGCCGGACAGGAAGCTGAAGAACCAGCTCACCAGCGTGCCCACCTGGGACTTGAAGCCGACGATGTAGAGCAGGTGCAGGAAGCACCAGGCAACCCACGCGACGAAGCCGGTCAGCTTCGTGTTGCCCATCTTCACGACCGCCTTGAAACGCGCGATCGTCGCCATCGAGCCCTTGTCGTTGTAAACGAACTCCGTGGCCTTGGGGGCGCGGCCCGCGAGGCGAGCGGCGATCGTGTCGGCGGCGAAGCGCGCGGACTGGATCGCTCCCTGCGCGACGCCGGGGACGCCCGGGAATGCCATCATGTCGCCGAGCACGAAGATCTCGGGGTGGCCTGGCAGGGTGAGGTCCTTGTTGACGGTGACGCGCCCCGCGCGGTCTACCTCGGCGCCCGTGGCCTCGCCGAGCGCGCGGCCCAGCGGGCTCGCGGCGACGCCGGCGGCCCACACCTTGCACACGGACTCAATCCGCTCTTCCTCGCCCGACTTGTACTTGAGGGTGACGCCCTCGGAGTCCACGCCGGTGACGAAGGCGTTCATCTTCATCTCGACGCAAGCTTGGCCAGGGCCTCTTCGGTCTTGATGCCGAGCTCCTCGCCGAACGGGGGGGAGTGGGTGCTCGGCGCCGTCCACCAGGATGACACGTGCCTTGGTCGGGTCGATGTTGCGGAACTCGCCCTTGAGTGTGTGGGAGGCGAGCTCGCGGATCTGTCCGGCCATCTCCACGCCGGTCGGACCGGCGCCCACGACGACGAAGGTCAGGAGCTTCTCGACCGCAGTCGGGTCGGTCTCGATCTCGGCCAGCTCGAAGGCGCCGAAAATGCGCGCGCGCAGCTCGAGTGCGTCGTCGATGGTCTTCATGCCGGGCGCAAACACCGCAAAGTGGTCGTTGCCGAAGTAGGACTGGCCCGCACCCGCCGCGACGATCAGCGTGTCGTATTCGGTCTGCTCGTGCTTGTTGTGGTTGCGCCACTTGACGACGCGCGCCTCGACGTCGATCTCCTCGACGAGGGCCTGTAGGACGGTCACGTTCTTCTGGCCGCGCAGGATCTCGCGCGTGGTGGGGGCGATGTCGCCCTCGGAGAGAATGCCCGTTGCCACCTGGTACAGCAGGGGCTGGAAGAGATGGTGCGAAGTACGGGCCAGGATGGTGATGTCGGCGTCGGCGTTCTTCAGTCGACGAGCTGCCGTCAGGCCTGCGAAGCCGGAACCGATGATGACAATGCGGTGGCGGGACATAAGACTCTCCTTCAATTAAGCAAGGCTAATCTTACCTAAATATGGTGCTTGCACTTTGTGAGGTCTGGCGCACCAGGGCCCAATGTCCTCACGCGTCGAAGAGGCGTGCTGCCGCGACCGGATCGGGCTTGCCCGTTGTCGTGGTCGGCAGCGCGTCGACGACCAGGACACGACGCACCTTCTCCCACGGTGCGAGGGCATCGCTGAGGGCCGCGGACAGCGCCTCTGCGCTCATCGACGAGGCCTGGGCCCGGCCCAGTGCAGAGGGGACAATCAGCGCCGCGACGATCTGCCCCCAGCGCTCGTTCGGCAGTCCCACGACAAGCGCATCCGCTACCACGTCCAGCGAGCGCAGAGCCCGCTCGACCGTCGGGGGAGCGACGAGCTCTCCGGCCGTGTTGATCATGCGGTGGGCGCGTCCCACCATGTGCAGCCAGCCGTCCGCGTCTCGCGTTGCCAGGTCGCCGGTACGCAGCCACTTTTCGCCGCTGACGACGCCGGGCCCGCGGACCCAGATTTCGCCCATCTCGTCTGTGTCGGCTTCGCGCTTGTCGGTGGCCATGACGCGCAGGTCCACGTAGGGGAAAGGAACCCCCAGCGATCCGGCTGGTGCCTCGGAATCGGGTGTGGCGACCGTGCCGGCCCCGGAGGTCTCGGTCATGCCCCACACGTGAATGGGGGACAGGCCGACCGCTCGCATTGCGTCCGCGAGGTCCGCCGTCATCGCGTCGCCGCCGATGAGGGGACGGACCCACGACGACAGGTCGCCGCCGCCGCGCTCATGTTCGTCTAGGAGAGCGCGGACAATCGCGGGCACGGCGAACATCATCGTGATGCCGTAGCGCTCGATCGCGTCGATGACGCCGCGCGCGTCGAAGGACCCCGGAAAACCGAGCGTGACCAGGGTTCCGCCGTGCGTCCACACGTCCATCGAGGTGCCGTTGAAACCCCCGATGTGGCTCGCGGGCGCGCACACGCCCACGACCGACGAGGTTGGCGCGTAGTCGAATCCCTCACGGAAGTTCGTCGATCCCCACCACATGACCTCGTGCGTGAGTTCGACGGGGCGAGGAGTGCCCGTGGAACCCGACGTGAACAAGATGGCGGCGAGCTCGGTCCCGCAGCGCGCGGGGGCCCTGCCGATGGCTGTGGTGCGATCCACCCAGGCCGCCAAGTCCGCAAAGGACGCGACCTGCGCGCCCACCCCGGACAGAGCGGGAGCGTGGGTGGAAGAGGGTCCGTCGAGAAACACCCACGAGACGCCCGCCTGCTCGCACATCGAGGCGAGCGCAGCCGAGGGCATACGCGGGGACAGCGGGACCGTCACCGCGCGCAGCCACGAGGCCGCGACGAACGCGATGTAGTGCCACGGCGAGTTCGCCCCGATGACTCCGATGCGTGTCCCCTCGCCGATACCGGCATCCTCAAAGGCGGCGGCGAGGCGAGCCACAGTGTCGGCCGCCTCGCGCACGCGCCACTCCTCGCCGGTGGCCGCGTCCACCAGGGACAGCCGCTTCGGATGGCGACGCGCCGCGCCAGGAGGGCGCGCGCGGGCGAATAGTCGTGGATCACGAGGCCTG
>CAKMQM010000080.1:0-3750 GCA_927911615.1 uncultured Xylanimonas sp. | reverse complement strand
TGGGTCTGAACCTGTTCAGCCAGGGCATTGATCCGGGCATCGACTTCTCGGACGTGGACTCGATTCGTCGCACGGTCGAGTACTGCACGCAGATGGAGACCTCGCCGCGCGCCCCTACGTCGGCGACCTCGTGTACACGAGCTTCTCCGGGTCCCACCAGGATGCGATCAAGAAGGGCTTCACCGCCCGCAAGGCCAAGGTGGACGCGGCCGGTGGCGACGAGGAAGCGGTCGTATGGGAGCTGCCGTACCTGCCGATCGACCCGCACGACGTGGGTCGCTCGTACGAGGCCGTGGTGCGCGTGAACTCGCAGTCTGGCAAGGGTGGCGTCGCTTACCTCATGTCGACGGCGCACGCCCTGGAGTTGCCTCGCCGTCTGCAGGTGGAGTTCTCCCGCATCGTCCAGCGCCACACGGACACCTACGGCGGCGAGATCAACGCGGCCACGCTGTGGCAGATCTTCGCGGACGAGTACCTGCCCACGAGCGCCGCTCCCGGCCTGGAGCCGTGGGGGCGCTTCGAGATGCGCTCCTCGCAGGTTTCTTCGATCGACGACGAGCATGTCGAGCTTAATGCGATGCTCACGGACGGTGGTGCGACCGTGAAGGTGCAGGCCACGGGCACTGGCCCGATCGACGCCTTCGTCTCGGCGCTGCACGAGTTCGATCTTGACGTGCGCATCCTCGACTACTCCGAGCACGCGATGAGCCAGGGCCGCGATGCCCGCGCCGCCGCCTACGTGGAGGCTGCCGTGGATGGCCAGATCGTGTGGGGCGTCGGCATCGACTCCTCGATCACGCGCGCCTCCTACAAGGCCGTGATCTCGGCGGTCAACCGAGCCCTGCGCTAAGCACTCGCAGACAGATAGGGCGAACCCCGGCCTCGTTGATGGAAACGAGCCGGGGTTGTCGTGTTGTCAGGCGCGCGTGGCGGCGGCCGGGATCGGGTTGGCCGCGAGGGCCTCGAGGGATCGGCGCACCTGGCCGTCGAGGACGCGGGCGATACGCTCGGTGAGGATGTAGGGGTCGGCGCTCATGCCGGTCGCGAGCCACTGAGAGATATGGCCGAGAATGGCGAGGGTGAAGTGGTCGGTGACGAACACGCGGTCGTCTTCGGTGACCGGCAGGTCGGCACTGTGCTGATCGACGATGGGTTCCATGACGGCGCGCAGCTGTTTGTGGAGGAAGATCTGCAGATCCTCCATGCCGAGGGAGGAGATGACGGAACGGGTCTCTTCGGGGTGCTTTTGCATCCACACGAACATGGCGAGCAGGCCATCGGACCAGTCATCGTAGGTGGCGTGAGCGATGATCTGGTCGGCGACCTCGCGCTTGAAGACCCACACGGTCAGGTCGCGGATGTCAGAGAAGTGGTAGTAGAAGGCCTGGCGTGTCACGCCGGCAGTGCGCGTGATTCCGGAAACCGTCACCTTCGACAGGGGGACGGTCGTGAGGGCGTCGCGCAGGGCGCGTGCGAGCCGCTCTTTCGCATCGGGGTGGGGCATCAGTGATCCTCGGCGACAAGAAACGATGAGGTTACGTGCGAACTATACATGCAAATTCGCGGAGCTGCCTACTGCCTGTCTAGACAGAACTGACCAATCGTACAGCGAGGCCCAGGTCATGCGTCTAGGGATTGGTTGTCACGATTGTGTTGCGGATATGCGTCAGGCCCCGGTCTCGTTGGAACGAGGCCGGGGCCTGACGTGAACTGTGTCTGCCCTCGTGCGGTTGGTGGGAATTACCGCATTACTTGGCGAGACGGCCCAGAGCCGGGGTGGTCTGGTCGGTCATCAGCACTCGCATGCGCGCAATCGCGAGCGAGGGGTTGACCTCCAGGCCGGAGAGCATCCACTGAGCCATGTGGGCGGTGGTCGCCAGTGCGAAGTGCTGGGCGACGACGTCGCGCGCCGTGGCCGAGGCGGAGCCGGGGAGGCGGGACTCGATGAGTTCCTGAATGTGGGAGGCCAGGAACGCCCACAGGTCGTTCGCCTCGATGGTCTTCATGGCGGCGGCGGTCTCGTCGCGATGGGCGTGCATCCACGTCATGGTTGCTTCGATGGCGTCGAGCCATTCTCCCGAACTGGTGGTCAGGTGCGCTGTGACCTCCTCGCGGAAAACCCAGGCATTGAGGTCGTTGAGGGAGTTGAAGTGGTAGTAGAACGCTTGACGGGTGACCCCGGCGGAGCGTGTCAGTGCGCTGACAGAGATCTTTGACAGCGGGGTCTGCGTCAGGGCCTGGCGCAGTGCGGTGCCAAGCTTTTCGCGGGCATCAATCGGCGGAGCCATTTGTTTCCTTCCTTCGACGGTTATGGGTAAACCATATCCAGTTACGAAGAAACTATCTACTCGAAAACCGTTTGCCGGCTGTGTAACCGACCACGCTGTCAGTTTCTCATATATTGTTGACAGCGCACGTGGGGGCGCTTGTCGATCGATGTGACAGCGCACTTCACAACAGATTTCGCGCTATGCGATGCGGGGCAGGCCTCCTCTCCCAAGTCGCGCGGTCGTGACACAATGTCCGTGTGATGAAGTCCTATCGAGACGAGGCGATCGTCCTGCGCACCCACAAGCTGGGCGAAGCGGATCGCATCATCACGCTTCTCACCGCCGAGCATGGGCAGGTGCGTGCCGTGGCCAAGGGAGTGCGCAAGACGACCTCAAAGTTCGGCGCACGCGTCGAGCCCTTTTCCGTTATTGACGCCCAGCTGCACCGCGGTCGCACTCTCGACACCCTCACCCAAGTCGCCTCGATCGCCCAATACGGCGACGCCATCGCCGCCAACTACGACCTCTACCTCGCAGCCACCGTCGTCGTCGAAACCGCCGAGCGCCTCACCGCGGACGCTCACGACGCACCCACTCCCAGTACCTGCTCCTCCTGGGGGCGCTTAACGCCCTGGCGCGAGGCCGTCACGACCCGACCCTCATTCGCACGTCCTACACACTGCGCGCCCTCGCCCTAGCCGGATGGGCGCCCTCCTGCTTCGACTGCGCCGTGTGCGGCACCCAGGGGCCGCACACCTCGTTCTCCATCCCCGACGGTGGAACCGTCTGCGATACCTGCCGACCGCCCGGCGCCTCCTCGCCCGCGCCCGACACGGTCGCTCTCCTCGGTCAGCTGCTCAGCGGTGACTGGGAGCGGGCCGACCGGTGCGAACCCTACGCGCGCACCGAGGCCTCGGGTCTCATCTCCTCGTACACTCAATGGCATCTGGAACGTCGCCTGCGCTCGCTGAGCGTCATCGATAGGAGTCACCCATGACGGACCTGCGACCCACCCCCATGGACCGCGCGCCGAACGACCCCACCGCGCCGCTGCTCGGGCCCGGCCAGTGGCACTGCGAGGCACCCGTCTTTCGAAAGGGTGAGGTGCCCGCGCACGTCGCCCTCATCATGGACGGAAACGGCCGCTGGGCCAATAGCCGCGGCCTGGCACGCACCGAGGGACATCGGGCGGGGGAGTACGCCCTCATGGATACGATCGCAGGTGCGATCGACGCGGGCGTGCGCTACCTGAGCGTCTACACCTTCTCCACGGAGAACTGGAAGCGCTCGCCCGCCGAGGTCTCGTTCATCATGAACTACGCCTCCGACGTACTCGCCCGGCGCACCGACCAGCTCGCCCAGTGGGGCGTTCACGTGCGGTGGAGTGGGCGGCGACCCAAGTTGTGGAAGAGCGTCATCAACGCGCTGGAAAAGGCCGATCGGGCAACCTCGCACTGCAAGACCCTTGACCTGATCATGT
>CAKMQM010000079.1:0-5718 GCA_927911615.1 uncultured Xylanimonas sp. | reverse complement strand
CGCAACGGATCGGCGACGCTCGCGCACTGGACGGATGGTCGACGCGTCGTCACCAACCCGCCCTACGTTCCCGCCGATGAGATCAGCCCACGCAGCCCGAGGCAGCCGCCGACCCCCACGTCGCTCTGTGACGGGGGAAGCCCGGACGGGACCGAGATCCCCGCGCGCATCGCGCGTCGCGCGCTCACCCTCCTGCGTCCCGGTGGTGTCCTGTTGATGGAACACTCGCCCTCGCAGGAAGAAGCCATGGTGGCGATCGCCGCGCAGCTCGGAATGACGGACATCGCAACCCTGCCCGACCTGGCTGGCAGGCGTCGTTTCCTGAGCGCCCGCGTGCCCGAATCGACGAAGCCCACGGCATCCGTGACACAATGAACATGATGAGTACTGAGACGATCCTGAGCGCCGTTCCTTCGCTGAGCGAGGCCGACCTGGCGCGCGCCCAGCGGGAGCGTGCGCGACGGCCATCTTCTCGTCGTCCCCACGGACACCGTTTACGGCATCGGCGCGGACGCAGCCAACCCCGATGCCGTCGCTGCGGTCCTGGCCGCCAAGGGCCGCGGACGGCAGATGCCGCCGCCCGTGCTCGTCGCGTCCGTCGACGCGATCGACTCGCTGTGCGTCGATGTGCCCGAGGCCGCCCGCGCCCTTGCGCGTGCCTTCTGGCCCGGCGGACTCACCCTCATCCTGCGCGCCCGCCCCGACCTCGGGTGGGACCTGGGTGAAACCGGCGGCACCATCGGGGTGCGCATGCCGAACCAGTCGGCCCTCCTGCGCCTCCTGCATGACTTCGGACCAATGGCCGTCACCTCCGCGAACCTGACCGGTCAGCCTCCCGCGACCTCGGTCGAGCAGGCCGTCGGATACTTCGGAACACGCGTGTCCGCCTACCTCGACGGTGGCCCCACACAAGGTTCCACGGCCTCGTCAATCGTTGACTTCGCGCACGATGCGCCCCGGGCTCTCCGCCTCGGGACCATCTCCCTGGATGACCTCAGCGCCGCCGCCGGCGTGCCCATCGCCCCCGTCGAAGGGGCTGCTTCGTGAAGGTCTACCTGCTGCTGGGTGCCATTGCGATGGCCCTGACGATCCTGCTGACCCCGGCTGTGCGCTGGGCGTGCTTGCGGTTCAACATCTTGCCGCCGGTGCGTGGGCGTGACATCCAGAAGACACCGATTCCGCGCCTCGGCGGCGTCGCGATGACGATCGCACTGATCGTCACGATGCTGCTTGCCTCGCGGATCCCCTACATGGCGCCACTTTTTACCACCACGGTCCCGTGGGCCGTCATGGCCGGTGCCGGTGCCATGTGCATCCTCGGCATCATCGATGACATCATCGAGTTGGACTGGATGGCCAAGCTCGGCGGTCAGGTGCTGATCGCGGGTGGCATGGCTTTTGGCGGGGTGCAGCTGGCCTCGTTCCCGATTTTCGGCCTGACGCTCGGATCCTCCCGACTGTGGCTCTTCGTCTCCGTCTTTTTTATTGTCGGCATCATGAACGCCGTCAACTTCATCGACGGGCTCGACGGCTTGGCCTCCGGCATGATCGCGATCGGTGCGGGGTCCTTCTTCGTCTATTCCTACATCGTCACCCGGCTCATGGGCGCGGCCTCCTACGCGACGACCGCTAGCCTCATCGTGATCGCGCTGCTCGGAGTGTGCGCAGGCTTCCTCTGGTTCAACTTCCACCCCTCCTCGATCATGATGGGCGGGGGAGCGGAGACCATGGGCCTTGTCCTGGCTGCCGCCGGCATCATCGTCACCGGCAAGATCGATCCCTCGCTGCTCGGACGCCAGCAGATGATCGTGTCCGCGCTGCCGCTCATCCTGCCGCTGTCGGTCATCTTTATGCCCGTCCTCGACTTGGTCGTCACCTCGATTCGCCGCATGAGCCGAGGCAAGAGCCCCTTCGTTGCCGACCGCTCCCACTTCCACGACCGTCTCCTCGTGCCGGGCACTCTCACCGCGGGTCGTTGCGATCCTGTGGATGTGGACCGCCATCGTCTGCGTCCCCGCAGTCGGGCTCCTCGTGTTCGAGTGGTGGAGCGTCGCGCTCGTCGCCATCATTGCGGCAGCAATCGGTGTGGCTGTCACCACCCGTGAATTCCCCAAGGAAGACCCCGCCCACGAAGAGGTTTCCGCATGAGCTACCTGCTCGCTGTTGTCATGGTCGTCATCATCTGCGGCGCGCAGTGGTTCTTCACCTCGCGCGCTCTGCGCTCGCCCTCCCACTTCATCGGATGGGTGACCGGCGGATACGCGGCGAAGATCGCTCTGCTGGCCATCGGACTGTATGTTCCGCGCGCCCTGGGCATGGACGTCCGGGTGGCCGCAATCGCCACGATCATCGCGATTATCGTGTCCTCGACGGTCGAGATGATGGTCATGATGCGCAAGCGCACGATGAACGTGGATGCGCCGAGCGACACTCAGTAACCCTTGCGCGCGCTAGGCGGCCCCTTCTCTGTATAGAATGGTTGAGTTGCCCCGGCAGCAGACACAAACCAATGGAGTTGAGATGAAGGAGGCACATTCAGTGTCCGATCACGCGCCTGCTCGCCGCACCGCGTCCAAGCCGCGTTGGTATTGGGTGAGCCTCGCGATCCTTCTCATCGTCATCGCACTCACCGCCTACCCTGCGTTCACGCAGCACCCCCACCAGCCGGCCCTCGAGACTTTTTCCCGACCGTGATTTTCGGTGAGGGAACGTTCTTCGAGTTCAACCGACTGACTCTCGCCCGCGTGATCATGGGCGTACTCGTCTCGCTCATCCTCGTCGCAGTCGCGCGCAAGCCTCAGCTGGTGCCGACCCGCGGACAGATGGTCATCGAGGGGCTCGCCGGTTACATTCGCGACAATGTTGCTCTCGACATGCTTGGCCCCAAGACCGGTCGCAAGTTCTCCGGCTTCATTGGCTTCCTGTTCTTTGGCGTCCTGTCGATGAACATTGCGGGCATCATCCCCGGCATCAACATCGCGGCCTCGTCGGTCGTCGCCGTCCCGATGGTCTTCGCGCTCATTACGTACGTGACCTTCATCGGTGCGGGTATCTCCAAGCAGGGCGTCGGCGGTTTCTTTTCCTCGCAGCTTTTCCCGCCGGGACTGCCCGTCCCCATGTACCTGCTGATCACGCCCATCGAGTTCCTCTCGAACTTTATCGTTCGCCCCGTCACGCTGACCCTGCGTCTTCTGTGCAACATGATCTCGGGCCACCTCCTGCTGGGTATGACCTACTTTGGAACGGCGATTCTGCTCCACGAGCTCTCCGTCCTGTCTGCCGCGTCCGCGCTGACCGGTGCCGCCATGTTTGTCATGACGGGCTTCGAGGTCTTCGTTGCCTTCCTGCAGGCGTACATTTTCACGATCCTGTCGACCGTGTACATCAAGCTTTCCGTCGAACATCACTGACCCCCAACGCCACCCGGCGTTACTAACAGAAGGAAACCACTATGGGAACCGCAGCATTCGCCTACATCGGCTACGGCCTCGCCACCCTGGGCCCCGGCCTCGGCATCGGCCTCATGGTCGGCAAGACCCAGGAAGCGACCGCCCGTCAGCCCGAGGTTGCCGGCCGTCTCTTCACCAACATGATCATCGGCGCCGGCATGGTCGAGGCCCTCGGCCTCATCGGCTTCGTTCTGCCGCTCATCGTTAAGTGATCGCCATGCACCAGATTGTCGCCGCGTCGGACCAGGAGGTCGGCGGCCTCGCCGTCATCCTGCCGCCGCTGTACGAGATTTTCTGGTCGGCTCTCGTTCTGCTTATCGTCCTGCTCCTCGTCGGACGCTACGCGCTGCCTCGCATCTACAAGACGATGGACGAGCGCGCTGCGAAGATCGAGGAGGGCCTCGGCGCCGCCGAGCAAGCGAAGGCCGATCAGGCTGCCGCTGCGCTCAAGCGCGAGGAGATCATTCGAGAGGCTCACGCTGAAGCGCACACCATCCGTGAGCGCGCCAACGACGAAGCGAAGGCCATCGTGGCCGCCGCGCGTCACGAGGCAACCAGCGAGGCCAACCGTATTCTCGAGGCCTCCGAGCGTCAGATCCTCGCCGAGAAGCAGGCTGCGCAGATCTCCCTGCGTTCCGAGGTGGGTCTGCTCGCCTCCGAGCTGGCAGAGAAGATCATCGGTGAGCACCTCACCGACACGGCCCTGACTTCTCGCGTGGTCGATCGCTTCCTTGACGAGCTCGAGGCCGACAGCGCCCGGGTCGAGGAGAAGCGATGACACAGATGCGCACGATCGAGTCCGTCCCCTTCGCGAAGGAGCTGGCGGCGGCCCTGGCCACACCCGGCACCGACCCAATGCGGGTTGCCGAGGATTTTTTCGGCCTGGCGACCTGTTCAAGGAGAACACTCGTCTCGCGCGTGCAGCGACCGACCCGGCGCGGTCGGTCGCAGATAAGCAGGGGCTCGCCTCCACCGCGTTCGCTTCGCACGTGACGGCTGCGACGCTGTCCGTCGTGAATGCGGTCGTCGCCGACCACTGGCGCCACCCGGCGGATGTGGCTGACGCGCTCGAGGTACTTGGCATTCTCGGCGTGCTCAATGCTGCGGGTGCTCACAACGCCCTCGATCAGGTCCGCGAGGAGCTGTTCCAGGTCCGCTACTTCCTGGCACACAACCGAGAGGTGCGCGTGCGCCTGTCGGATACGTCCAAGGGCAACTCTCACGAGCGCGGGGATATCGCAACCAAGCTTTTTGGCGAGCGCATCAGCGTCTGGACGATGCGCCTCGTGCGCCGTGCTGTTGGCCGATCGAACCACGGTCGTCTGCTGCACAACCTGCGTCGCTACGCTCAGTGGGCCGCAACCATGCAGGACCGCCTCTTCGTCACGGTCGCCACGGCCTCGCCGATGAGCGATGCGCAGGTCGAGCGCCTGCGCACAATCCTGACGAAGCGCTACGGCACGCCCGTTGACCTGGCGATCTCGGTCGATCCTGAGCTCATTGGCGGCTTCCGCCTGCGCGCAGGCATGACCGCCATCGACGCCTCGCTGGCCAGCCGCATCAGTGCAGCGCGCGACGCGATCGCCAGCTAGCACTTCTCGTACACACATTAATTTCTTTTACCTAGTTAGGAATCCTCATGGCTGACCTCAGCATCTCCCCGGAGGAAATCCGCGGAGCACTGGACTCCTTTATGGAGTCCTACCGTCCGGCGGACGTGGCCACCGAAGAGGTGGGTCACGTCATCGAAACGGCCGATGGTATCGCGCACGTCGAGGGCCTGCCCGGCACCATGGCGAACGAGCTGCTGCGTTTCGAGGACGGGACGCTGGGCCTGGCCATGAACCTCGACCAGCGTGAGATCGGTGCCGTTGTCCTCGGCGACTTCGGCGGCATCGAAGAGGGCCAGGTCGTGCACCGCACGGGCGAGGTCCTCTCGGTTCCCGTCGGTGACGGCTACCTGGGCCGCACGGTTGACCCGCTCGGCCGCCCGATTGACGGCCTCGGCGAGATCACGGACCTGGACGGGCGCCGCGCGCTCGAACTGCAGGCCCCCGGCGTGATGGCGCGTAAGAGCGTCCACGAGCCCCTCGCGACCGGCCTGAAGGCCATCGACTCGATGACCCGGTTGGCGCGCCAGCGTCAGCTGATCATCGGTGACCGCAAGACCGGCAAGACCGCGATCGCCCTTGATACGATCCTCAACCAGCGCGAGAACTGGAAGAGCGGCGACCCGAACAAGCAGGTGCGTTGCATCTACGTGGCGATC